>JAUYSE010000202.1 GCA_030696465.1 Legionellaceae bacterium | reverse complement strand
CAATCGACTCTGACCCCAGTGATTTCGATTTAATAGGCAGCAGGGGCACTATCAGGTGAGGCTTCTTCTTCTCCCCCCATAGCCAACTCACTCCATGGAATATTATTCTGTGGGAAGGTCATCTGTGGTGCAGTAGAGGGTATTTTAGTTAAAAGATCTTTTAATAATGCACTAGCACCAATTCGTACATTTTCGGAGGTTAACCATTCTGGGCCCATATATTTTTCAATAAGCTCAAGATAGTTTTCAACATTGTCACCCGTAATACCTCCGGATATTTTAAGAGCAATCGATTTTTTTCCGGCCTCTTGTCGTGTTTTTAAAACAGTAAGCATTGCTTCGACCGCTTCAAGTGTTGCGCCCTTATTCGGTACTTTTCCGGTAGATGTTTTTACGAAATCAGCACCAATATCAGCAACAATAGTCGTCGCCGCTATAATCTCTTCGGTATTAAGTACCCCACTCTCAATAATAACTTTTAAGGTACGATCGCCCGTCGCTTCTCTACACTTTTTGAGATATTCAATAACAAATTCGGTATCCCCTTTTTTAAGTGCCTCATAAGGAAGAACAACATCAATTTCATCTGCGCCCTCGGCAATACTTTTAGTAATAGCCGCTAAGGTGGGATCTAATGGCTCATTGCCTGTTGGGAAATTCACAACCGTCGCAATACGAATGGAGCTGTCTTTTAATTGCTCTTTTGCTTGTGCTACATATTCAGGATATACGCATACGGCAGCGACAGGACCAACCGCTGTTTTTGCATTTTTACAAAGTACTGAAATTTGTGTCACCTCTTCTTCAGAGGGGTCTTTGGTATTTAATCGCGTTAAATCTATTAATCCAATAATTCCAGGTATATCCATGATATTCATCCCTAACATAAGAATCACAAAAGCTGTATACCAGATACCATCACACGATAATGTTATTTTAAGAACATAGTGAGGAGACGTACTTTTATTACTATACAACCAAGTTCTATATTAAAATCAAAGTGCTTATTTATCGATACTCAACACTACGGTGCATCATATAAAGAAGTATTTAAGGTAGTCAAGTTTTTTAGCTATCATGCAGGGAAAACGCATCTTATAAATAAAGTTAGATAGATCGTTCTAACTTTAATCAAAACAAGCTTCTCATACTAATTGAGTCACAATTTTAAATTTTCCTTGGCATTTCACACCATAGAAGGGTATCTTAATCTTCTATGATCATGATTGATAAAGGACTATCTTATGAATCCATACCTATTATTAAGCCTACTATTTTTTACGGTACTCGCGCATGCCGAGGTGCGCGAAATTGCAATTACTATAGATGACCTTCCATTAGTCGCCTCAAAAATGAATACCCCTAATAATCAACAACGCTCTATTGATCGTTTTACTAAAATCGTAGACACTTTCAAAGCCTATCATGTTCCGGCCACTGGATTTGTGATCGCAGGTGCCATAGAAAAAGGACAGTGGGAATTTCTTGAACAGTTTCGTCAAGCAGGTTTAACGCTCGGCAATCACACTTATTCTCATTATAACTTAAACCAAATGAGTGCTGAAAATTATATTGCGGACATAGACCGCGCCGATAAAATACTTACCCCCATCATGACGGAGCCAAAGTATTTTCGTTACCCCTATCTTGCGGAAGGGGCAAACCAAGAAGCAAAACAAAAGGTTTTTGATTATCTCAGCACACACCATTATCAAATCGCACCAGTTACTATTGATAGTAAAGATTTTGAGTTCAATGAAGAAGCCTATCATCACCCCTATCGCTCTAGAGAGGCCTACATTCAATCATTAAAGCCCCGTTACTTAAATTATATTTGGAGCCAAACTCTGCGCGCAGAAAAACGCGCCAAAGGGGAACCGACAAAACAAATTTTACTAATCCACGCCAATCTTCTGAATAGCTATCTGTTAGGAGACATTCTCGAAATGTACAAAAACAATGGGTATACCTTTATCAGCTTGACGGAAGCATTAAAAAATCCAGCACCCGTCATTCGCTCGCCTGCAAATGGCAAGCAGCTGTCTGGCGATGCACCAACCCACCAAATTTGCAACTCGGGGTCAAATTTCTTTGTTTCCGTCATTCCGGGACAGGTCTCGCCATTTGCCTTTACGCTCAGTCGCGGATGCTAGCGGAAACTCCTAGAGGGCGGAGGTATCGCCCTTTTTTGAACTCTTGATTTTGAACCCACATTCCGCAGTAGCGTATGCCTATTAGCAAAAAGTTGTATCCTTAAGCATTTTCTAAAATTCACAGCCCAATCACATTTTCACTCTTTTTGCACAGACTTATCCACTGGATTTGTGGATAAGTTACTCAGCTTACGCACCCACAACTGTCATCCCGGAATTTAGAGAAACTTGAGCGAGCGCGCGAGCCTTAGCAGGCCTTAATGCCCTGAATCTTCTACACAAGTTCTTAAAGAATCCGTCATCCAGAGCCAGTTTGAATTAAGTTAAATTCTCTGAAAATTCCGCGATGGATCTCCTTGCCGCAGGGATCGATCTGTCTGCAGGAGATTTCTCGCAGAATTCTCTGTGGTTCTTTTCTGTATTAAAACTGGCTCGAAATGACGTGCTATTCTATCATGTTCTCAAAATATAGGTGTGACCAAGGGACAGCTTAATGCCCGGGATGGCAGTTGTGGGTGCGTAAGCTGAGTAAGTTAAATGAGATCTTCGATTCAAACTCATTTTGCGTTCTTTTAAACCAATAGACTACAATTAAACTATAACCGTCAAAAAAAAATTTGTTGTCTATGACCCGGGGGGAGTAATGCCAAGTGAAGCAGACGTTGCGTTTCAAACGCGCTTTGAGCAGTGGATAAAAGCGTTTCCGCCTCAAGATAAAGAGCATTTGAGAATGGTTGTTCAATTCAACCAGCTAGTGGATTTCACTACCAATATGGATGTTACACAAAGCGCTCAACACATCGATGATGCGGTAAAAAACATGCAACCGAGTAAATTTAATCTGAAAAATTTTTTAAATTATATGAAAAGTGTTTTACTCTATGGTCAATATCGCTTAGCAGAGTATCTGAGTGCAGACAGCACGAGCGATGCAGAAAAAACCTTGATTAATCCGCTTATGACTATTTTACAAAAAATCTATAATGACCCTCTAAGTATCAATAAGGATACATTTGTCACTTTAACCGATAATCTTTCTAAGTGGTTAAAGCAGGCGGAACACTATAACACTTCTCAAGACCAATACCTTGCTATATATATGGTTTTAAAAATCATGCACTTAACGCTTGGGGATTTAAATTATCTTCACAAAAAAACCGTCGATCCACTGATAGGTAATGTGAACGTAAATGTAGAAAAAATGAGGATTTTACTAGATACCACAAAAAACGTGATGGAAAAGAAGGCTTCTGCTAAACCATCAGAAACAGCAGACGCTTTCGATAAATTACAAGATTCGATGAGCTCTGTCAGCACTCAAGTTCATCAACTGAAGCAAGTAGAGCCTATTGCGACCGCATTAAAAACCGTACAAGAACATTTAGAGGCAGAATGTTCTGCGCTATTCACTCCAGATAGTACTGTAGATGCAAAAAAATCTTTGAGTGCACATCTGGAAATAATAACTGCGTTAATTTCCTTA
>JAUYSE010000199.1 GCA_030696465.1 Legionellaceae bacterium | reverse complement strand
TAAAAAAAATCTTTCATGGATAAGATTTTTTCCTTCAATAAAGCAACCGATGGATCACTGACACAAAGGTGTATCCATGGCTATTGCTTTTGCTCATGTTTCCATTCATACGCGTGCGAAAGGTCACTCTGCGATTGCGGCCAGCAGTTACCGGACAGGCAGCAAATTATTGGATGCACGCACTGGCATCACCCATGATTATTCCAATCGAAATGATGTTGTTTATACCGAACTCCTTTTACCTGAAGACTGCGATCCCGCCTTTGAAAATCGTGAATTTCTTTGGAACCAAGCAGAGCTTGCTGAAAAAAGATGCGATGCCCAACTTTGTAAAGATGTGGTTTTAGCACTTCCCAAAGAATTAGATTTAACCCAACAGATTGAACTTGCGAAGCGCTTTGCACAAACGCATTTTGTAGAAAATGGCTTAGCGGCGGATATTGCGATTCACGACCACGGGGATGGCAATCCGCATGCACACATTTTAATTCCCACGCGTCGGCTAGAAAAAAATCGTTTTTCAAAATATAAAGCGCGTGATTTAAACCCTGCGTTTGCCAAAGGGCATGTGATTGAAAATGATTATTGGGGGGAGCGCTGGCGCGAGATGCAAAATGACTTTTTTGTGGAGAAAAATATCGATGCATCGGTGGATTTAAACCATTTTATCTCTGAGCGACATCAGGGAAAAATTAAAGGAGATAGTCACCATTATTTGTCTGATGAAAACAAAATAATCCAGCAGGCACGGCAAGAGTTTGCATTGAGCAACATTGAAAACATCATCAATCATTTGTCCTTGGAACATAGTGTGTTTACACGTCGTGACGTTGAAAAACTGCTGTTTAAAACTTTCAAAGACAGCCAAAAGGTAGAGGAGTATTTACAGCTTGTAGAGCAAGTTATGACGCATAAAACCGTTATTCATTTGGGGCAGAATGATAAAGGGAAAGAGTGTTACACCACCCGTCATCAATATATTCAAGAGGCGCGTTTACGTAGTGATATTGAAAAAATGATGCAGCGTAAAAATCACGTATTTACCCATAACCTAGAAAACTTAAGCCAGCGCTATACCCTAAGCGATGAACAGCAAGCAGCATTGAGCTATATTACGCAAAGTGCGGATATATCGGTGGTAGTCGGTCGTCCTGGTACGGGTAAAAGCTATTTATTGAAGCCGGTGAAAGAATATTATGAGGCGAATCACTGTCAGGTGATAGGGGCTGCATTATCCGGGAAAGTCGCCAAATCGTTACAAACGGATACCGGGATAACGTCTTCAACTATTGCGTCTCTAGCATATCGATTGACTCATAACCAATTAAAATTATCCGATAAGCATGTGTTGATTGTGGATGAGGCCGGAATGGTTGATTTTGCAAACATGGCGCAGCTTATTCATGCTGCAAAAAAAGCGGGGAGTAAAATTGTGTTGGTAGGGGACCCAGACCAATTAAAACCTATTTTTAAGGGGGAGATTTTCAAAGGTATTGCTGCTATTACTGGATATATTGAGCTTGAAAATATCAAACGCCAAAATGATTTTGGGGATAGGCAAGCGAGCCTTCATTTAGCGAAGGGGAATATTGAGGAAGCCTTACATCATTATCATGAAAAGGGTGCGGTTTTTTTGAGTAGCACCTCCAGTAATGCCTCTGATAAGTTAATTGATGACTGGCAACAGGATCTCACGCTACAGACTTTAAAAGACACCATTCTGCTTGCGTTTACCAGAGTGGCGGTTATGGAATTGAATGACAAGGCCCGTGAGGCATTAAAAGAAAAAAACTGTTTAGGGGTAGAGGAGGTGGATTTTCAAGGACTGGACAGAGTCCTCAAAATTTCAGTAGGAGAGCGCCTGTTATTTCGTCAAAACGATAAGAATATTGGGCTTAGAAATGGTGATTTAGGTACGGTAAAAGCCGCTAATAAAGAACAATTACAGGTTGAACTTGATAGTGGTGAAATCCTTAATATCCCTAATACCTACCAGGCCATGGATTACGGCTATGCGTTGACCGTCCACAAATCCCAAGGCATGACCGCTGAGTATGTGTCAGTGCTCATCGACAGTAAATATTGGGACCGGCATTTAAGTTTTGTGGCCATGACGCGCCATAAGCAAAGTTTAAAAATCTATGCGGATACCATCAATCACCCAAGCCTAGGAGATTTAAAACGCACCCTGTCGCGCTCTGTCACCAAAGATAATGTTATCGATTGGCCTCTAGATTTTGCGATTCGTGCAGGGTTTAATCCTGATAAATTGATTGGGAAAGCACTGAATCATCTAGCGGGGGTAGGGCATAAAATCAAAGAGGGGTTCAATTATGTAGTGAACTACGAGGCCTATTTATTAGACGCCGTGCAAAAGTCACGTTATCAGGATAAGGTGGTTTGTCGGAGCGTGGCAAAACAAGCGGCAGATACGATGGGCTCTCAGCATCATAAACGTATTTATGAGGTGCTCAAGACCGAAAATCCTATTCTTACCCAATATGATGCACTGTTAAAGCAGCGGACGCATGCCACGGGCTATTATCGAGAAAAATTTGATAGGCAGATGCACCAAACCAGTAAAAAATTATTTGAAGATAAAAAGCTGGTGGAAATACTTAAGCAATTTCCTCCATCATTTCAGAAAGAAATTTCTAGCAGAGCGAGTGACTTAATGAATGATTTAGGGCTTGAGCACTAAGCCAATAAGTTATTGATTACTTTATAAAAACAAATAGTCAAAATGAAGGGCGAGAGGATATTCTTGCCATCTTGCCATCTTGCCATCTTGCCATCTTGTCGATTAAGATGTATTGATGAGGATAATTGGTAATAGTTTGCAAGGAGCATAGGATGCTGGGAAACAACGCGTGTAGAGGGTTATTTGCGCTCATAGCGGGATTGGGAACACAAATAACATTAGCGAGCGCAGAGACAAGCTCTTATCTAGATAAACTCCCGTGGCTATCCCATTTTTTCTCAACGACGTCTCCTGTAGCAACCCTCAGTGTCG
>JAUYSE010000119.1 GCA_030696465.1 Legionellaceae bacterium | reverse complement strand
ACAATAGTCAATAACCTTAGAAATAACTTTCTTGGTCATCGTACGATTCACTTGAGCAAACTGCATGCCTTCAGGAAGGATTTCAGATAAAATCGCGCGACCGACAGTGGTATCCACCATCTCCAGCGTTCCTTCTTCGTTTTTCATCCGCACTTTAATTTTAGCATGAATATCAATATGTTCTGCATCATAAAACATATGCACTTCATCGACATTCGCAAAAACTTTCCCTTCACCACGTGCATTAACACAAACTCTTGTCAAATAATACAAACCCAAAACTACGTCCTGACTAGGTACAATAATAGGCTCTCCATTTGCTGGAGATAAAATATTATTGGTAGACATCATTAACGAACGAGCTTCTAATTGAGCTTCAAGCGTCAAGGGTACGTGCACGGCCATTTGATCGCCGTCAAAGTCCGCATTATAGGCAGTACATACTAAAGGATGTAGCTGTATTGCTTTCCCTTCAATAAGCACTGGTTCAAATGCTTGAATCCCTAATCGATGTAAAGTTGGTGCGCGGTTCAATAAAACTGGATGCTCACGGATTACATCTTCCAAAATATCCCAAACTACAGATTCTTCTCTTTCGACCATTTTTTTAGCGGCTTTTATGGTCGTCGCTAAGCCTCGATATTCCAATTTACTAAATATAAATGGCTTAAACAGTTCTAAAGCCATTTTTTTAGGCAAGCCACATTGATGCAAGCGCAATGTAGGTCCGACCACAATAACAGAACGGCCAGAATAATCGACACGCTTACCTAATAAATTCTGTCTAAAACGGCCTTGTTTACCTTTAATCATATCTGCAAGCGATTTTAAAGGACGCTTGTTACTACCTGTAATGGCTCGTCCACGACGACCATTATCTAACAAGGCATCAACTGCTTCTTGTAACATTCTTTTTTCGTTACGCACAATAATATCTGGCGCACTTAACTCTAACAATCGCTTTAAACGATTATTTCTATTGATTACTCGACGATATAAGTCGTTCAAATCTGAAGTTGCAAAGCGTCCGCCATCTAAGGGAACCAATGGTCTTAAATCAGGTGGTAAAACCGGAAGGACATCCATAATCATCCACTCAGGTCGGTTTCCTGACTCATAAAAAGCTTCTAATAATTTTAAACGCTTAGTGATTTTTTTAATTTTAGTTTCAGAATTCGTTGCAGGCAACGATTCACGTAATCTAAGAATTTCATCTTTCAAGTCAATTTGTTTCAGCAAATCTCGAATGGCTTCTGCACCCATACGTGCATCAAATTCATCGCCATATTGCTCCATAGCTTCAAGATATACTTCATCGTTCAGCAACTGACCACGTTCCAGATCGGTCATGCCGGGATCAACTACAACAAAAGCTTCGAAATACAACACCCGCTCTATATCACGCAAGGTCATATCTAACAGAAGACCAATACGTGAAGGCAATGATTTTAAAAACCAAATATGCGCAACAGGGCTCGCTAATTCAATATGACCCATACGTTCACGACGTACTTTCGTCAATGCAAGTTCTACTCCACACTTCTCGCAAATTACCCCACGGTGCTTTAAACGCTTATATTTTCCACATAAGCATTCATAATCTTTGATAGGGCCGAAAATTTTAGCACAAAACAAACCATCTCTTTCTGGTTTGAAGGTTCTATAATTGATGGTTTCTGGCTTCTTCACTTCACCATAAGACCATGAGCGAATTAACTCTGGCGATGCTAACGCTATTTTGATGGAGTCAAACTCTTCATGTTGACCTTGCTGTTTCAACATACCCAATAAATCGGTCATCATTGGTGGCCTTCTCATAGGCTCGCTGATTAGATTAGACAAGTTACGCCTCCAATATTAATATATTTTAATAACAATTCTGTGCTCATGCTGCACGCAGCATAAGCACAGATATCGCTATAAACGATAAAGCAACAAATCTTAGCTATGCTCCAACTCAACGTCTATACCCAACGCTTTTATCTCTTTCAACAAGACATTGAAAGACTCGGGCATTCCGGGATCCATGGAGTGATCACCATCCACAATATTTTTATAAATACGCGTCCGGCCTGCAACATCATCGGATTTTACCGTTAACATTTCTTGTAAAGTATAAGCACATCCATACGCTTCCAATGCCCATACTTCCATTTCTCCGAAACGTTGTCCCCCAAACTGGGCTTTTCCGCCTAACGGCTGTTGTGTCACCAGACTGTATGAGCCTGTTGAACGTGCATGCATTTTATCATCCACTAAATGATTTAATTTTAGCATGTACATATAACCCACCGTCACAGGGTTATCAAAAACTCGTCCTGATCTCCCATCATATAAGGTGGTTTTTCCGTCTAATGGCATGCCGGCCATTTCTAGCATTTGCTTGATCTCACTTTCTGTGGCTCCGTCAAAAACTGGCGTAGCCATAGGGACCCCTTCTCGAAGATTATTAGCCAACTCTAAGATGGCATTATCGTCAAGCAACTCTAGTTCTACTCGTTTACACTCGTCATGGTTATATATTTTATCCATAAACGCTCTTAGTTCAGAAATCGAACCAGTGGTATCTAATATTTTGGCAATACACTTTCCAAGTCCTTTCGCAGCAAGACCTAAGTGAGTTTCAAGTACTTGTCATACGTTCATCCGTGAAGGAAACCCTAAAGGATTTAAAACGATATCGACTGGAGTGCCATCTTCCATATGAGGCATATCTTCTATCGGAACAACAATCGAGACAACCCCTTTATTCCCGTGACGTCCAGCCATCTTATCTCCTGGCTGTAATTTACGTTTCACGGCTAAATATACTTTTACAATTTTTAATACTCCAGGCGCTAAATCATCTCCTTGAGTAATTTTTTTCTTGGTATCAACAAAGCGCTTTTCCATTTCTTTTGCTAAAGCATCACGATGTTTTGCAATTTGCTCTATTTGACCCATTAATTTTTGATCTTCAAAGCGCAATTCTAACCAAGAGTCCTTATTGAATTTTGTCAATACTTCAGGGGTGACTTTAGTTCCTGGAGTGAAGTTTCCTGGACCAGCAATGGCTACTTTATTTTTGATGAGATTCAATAATCGATGATACATATCTTCTTCACGAATACGTCTTTCATCCATTAAATCTTTTCTAACACGAGATAAATGTTCTTCTTCAATCATACGTGCACGTGCATCTTTTTCAAGGCCATCTCGCGTAAATACTTGGACGTCAATTACAGTACCATTCATGCCTGATGGAACACGTAAAGAAGAATCTTTCACGTCAGAAGCTTTTTCACCAAATATGGCACGTAATAGTTTTTCTTCCGGAGTCAATTGGCTTTCACCTTTCGGGGTGATTTTTCCAACTAAAATGTCTCCGGCTTTTACTTCGGCACCGATATACACTATCCCCGATTCATCCAAATTCGATAATGCAGACTCACTAATATTAGGAATATCCGCACTAATTTCTTCAGATCCTAATTTGGTGTCACGTGCAATACAGGTTAATTCTTCAATGTGAATTGTAGAAAATCGACCATCTTGAACGACACGCTCAGAAATTAAGATAGAATCTTCAAAGTTATATCCATTCCAAGGCATAAATGCGACTAATAAGTTTTGACCTAAGGCAAGCTCCCCTAAATCGGTCGAAGGACCGTCAGCCAGAACATCGCCTCGAGCTACACGCTCACCTTTGCTGACAATGGGTCTTTGATTAATACATGTATCTTGGTTTGATCGGAAATACTTAGTAAGGTTATAAATATCAACCCCAGTCTCGCCAGCGATGGTTTCTTCATCATCCACCCGCACAACCACACGTGATCCATCGACAGAGTCTACTATTCCTGAGCGCTTAGCTAAAGCAGCCACGCCAGAATCAGCTGCCACTGTACGCTCCATGCCGGTTCCAACCAAAGGTTTTTCGGCACGTAACGTAGGCACAGCCTGACGCTGCATATTCGAACCCATTAAAGCGCGGTTCGCATCATCATGCTCTAAGAATGGAATCAATGATGCTGCTACAGAAACGATCTGTTTAGGAGAGACGTCCATATACGTAATTTTATCTGGCGTCGTCATGCAAAATTCATTTTGATGACGGCAAGGAACCAAATCAGCCGTAATATTGCCATCATTGTCAACAGGAATATTAGACTGCGCAATATAGTGATCTATTTCTTCTATTGCAGAAACATATTCAATGTCATTGGTTACTTTTCCATCGATGACTTTTCTACAGGGTGTTTCAATAAATCCATATTTATTGGTGCGCGCATATACAGACAACGAGTTGATCAACCCAATATTCGGCCCCTCAGGCGTTTCAATCGGACAAACTCGTCCATAGTGTGTTGTATGTACGTCTCGTACTTCAAACCCGGCTCTTTCTCGTGTCAAACCACCTGGGCCTAGAGCTGATACACGACGTTCATGCGTAATCCCTGAGAGCGGGTTTACTTGGTCCATAAATTGAGACAGCTGACTTGAACCAAAAAATTCTTTAATCGCGGCAGACACTGGCTTGGCATTAATCAAATCTTGCGGCATCAGACTTTCAGACTCAGCCAAACTCAAACGTTCTTTCACTGCTCGCTCTACACGAACAAGTCCTACTCGAAATTGATTTTCAGTCATTTCACCGACAGAGCGTACTCGACGATTTCCAAGATGATCAATATCGTCTACTAAGCCAATGCCGTTACGAATATTAATCAAGGTTTTAATAACTGAAAGAATATCATCTTTCGTTAGCGTTGTCGGACCATCATCGGCTTTTCGACCAACACGTCGATTAAACTTCATTCGTCCTACTTCGGAAAGATCATAGCGCTCTTCGGTAAAGAAAAGATTTTTAAATAAGGCTTCCGCCGCATCTTTCGTTGGAGGCTCTCCTGGACGCATCATACGATATATTTCGACCAAGGCATCTAACGCACTAGCAGCAGAGTCTATTTTCAAAGTATCTGAAATGTAAGAGCCATGCTCTAAATCATTGGTATAGATGAGGTTAAACTGAAGAATGCCTTCTTGAATAAAGGTATCTAACAATGCTGAGGTCACTTCATCATTTGCTTGGGCAAGGATTTCTCCCGTTTCAGCATTCACCATATTATTGGCGATTATTTTTCCTATTAGATATTCACGTGGAATAACCAATTTTTCAACATTATTTTTTTCTAATAATTTAATATGACGAGAAGTAACTCGACGACCTTGTTCAACAATGATCTCCCCTGTGTCTGGAGCACAAATGTCAAACGCCGCAATTTCTCCACGTAATCGACCAGGAATCAATTCAATATGGAACTGTCCATCGCGAATAAAACAAAGTGTAAACTCAAAAAAATGACGTAAAATATCTTCTGTATCAAAGCCTAAAGCCCGTAATAAAATAGTGACCGGTAACTTTCGACGTCGGTCAATTCTTACAAACAAACAATCTTTAGGATCAAACTCAAAATCTAACCAAGAGCCACGATAAGGAATAATCCGGCCAGAGTATAGTAATTTACCAGAAGAGTGAGTCTTACCTTTGTCATGTTCAAAAATGACGCCAGGTGAACGATGCAACTGGGATACCACTACTCGCTCTGTTCCGTTAATTACAAAGGTTCCTACCTCTGTCATCAAAGGCAGTTCACCCAAAAATACGTCTTGTTCACGTATATCTTTAATAGGTTTGGGTTCAACGTTAGATTCTTTATCTAACACAATTAAACGCAATTTAACGCGCAAAGGCGCTGAATAGGTAAGGCCTCTTAATTTACATTCTCGTACATCAAATGCAGGCTCACCCAAGGTGAATGTCACATACTCTAAACGAGCATTTCCAGAAAAGCTCTCAATAGGAAAAATAGAGGATAAAGCAGAATGCAATCCGGACTTCGCTTGTTCTTCAGGCGTAGCACTTGTGCATATAAATTCTGCATAAGACTTTAACTGTATTTCAAGTAAATTAGGAATAGGAATAATGTCTTCATGCCGAGCAAAGCTTTTTCTGATTCTTCTCGATGCGGTTCGCGAATAGGGTTGAATATTATCTCGTGTACGTGGATTGGCCATACGTAATCCTCTATTAATTGCCACACATTAAGAAAAACTGTCTGCTTTGGGCGTGTCACCCGTTTTAACGAATTATCGACAGATCTGCGCAAAAAATTTACCCGGCATAGCCAGGTAAATTAAATCTTATGACTCAGAAATATAGAAACACAACAACTTCCTATGGATATGCTCCTGAGGAAGTTGTTGCATTTAAATTTCTAAAAAATATTATTTAACGTCTACGCTTGCACCTGCTTCTTCTAATTGTTTTTTGATATCAGCAGCTTCTTCTTTAGAAACGCCTTCTTTAACTAAAGCTGGAGCAGATTCGACTAAGTCTTTTGCTTCTTTGAGGCCTAATCCAGTAATAGTACGAACAACTTTAATAACATTAACTTTGTTAGCACCGAAGCTGGTCATGGTCACATCAAATTCTGTTTTCTCTTCAGCAGCGGCAGCAGCACCAGCAACAGGGGCAGCAGCAGCCATCATTGGAGCAGCAGCAGTAACGTTAAACTTCTCTTCCATTGCTTCTACAAGCTCAACTACATCCATAACAGTCATGTTAGCAATAGTATCTAATATTTGTTCTTTACTCATAGCAACGGCCATTTTTAGCTCCTACAATTTTAAGTTGACATAAACAGTTTAAAAAAATTATTACCTTTTCGTTCATTAAGCAAGTGTAAAACTATTTTTTAGTCTCACGAACTGCATCAATGGTCCGAACCAATTTAGCATGAGGCGCAGCAAGCGTACGAACGAACTTCTCTATTGGTGCCTTCATAACATACAGTAATTTGGCCAATGCCTCATTACGTGTAGGCAAGTTAGCAACACTATCCAGTTGATCCGCCGAATATACCTTCCCACCCACAGAAAGTGCTTTGACTTTCAAACGTTCTAATACCTTTGATTGCTCTTTTATTAATCGAGCCGCATCTCCTGGTGCATCCAGAGAAAGTGCGATAAATAAAGGGCCAACCAAATGATCGTTCAGACAGGCAAAATCAGTGCCTTCAAACGCTCTTTTGGTCAAAGTATTTCGAACTACACGCAAATATACATTTGACTTACGTGCTTCATTCCGTAGTTGTGTCACTTGATTTACAGTTAAACCTCTGTAATCAGCAAGCACCACTGACGTTGCCTTTGAAGCGATTTCTGCTACTTCTTCTACAACCGCTTTTTTGGCAGCTAAATTTAACTTCACGGTAACAATCTCCTCACTTGACTCCAGGTATAAACCCGGATTTACCTTTGAATTAAGCTCAATCATAATATGACGGAGCTATCGTCTACGTAGGAAATTAAGTCTGCCTTGCGTAATTCATCACACACAACATTTTTCATTTCTAAAAAACCATTACTGTGAATATACTTTTCAGCAAACACCTACGGTCTTAGACGGCACTGAGCGAGCTAATGCCGTGTTAAAACTAAAAGGGAGACAATATTACAACACAATCGTTGACAAATCAACAGGAATTCCAGGACCCATTGTTGATGAAATTACGATTTTCTTGATATATTGACCTTTGGAAGCGCTTGGTTTTAATCGTTTCAAATCATGGATCAATGCTTGCATATTCTCAACAAGATCTGCAGATTCAAAATCTAATTTACCAACCGTACAATGTATAATACCATTTTTATCAGTTCGGTATCGAACCTGGCCTGATTTTGCTTCAACCACTGCAACATCAGGAGTAGTCGTCACTGTGCCTACTTTAGGATTCGGCATTAAACCACGAGGTCCTAGTATTTGTCCTAACTGACCAACCAAACGCATTGCATCTGGAGTAGCAATCAGTACATCAAAATCAAGAAATCCTGATTTTATTTTCTCAGCCAGATCTTCGAATCCAACAATATCTGCACCGGCATTTTTAGCCTTCGTCGCATTTTCACCTTGCGCAAAAACAGCAACACGCACTGTTTTACCTGTACCTTTCGGTAAATTAGTCGAAGAACGAACTACTTGCTCTGACTTACGCGGATCTACGCCGAGATTAATACTGATATCAAGACTTTCTTTAAATTTCGCAGGGAATTTCTTTAAAATCTTGATCGCCTCTAATACAGGAAGCTGCCGACCAGCGGTAAGCTCTTTTTGTATTAATTTTTGTTTTTTTGTAAGTTTTGCCATAATTACACCTTCTCTTCCAGTTCAGGAACTTCAATACCCATACTACGAGCAGTGCCCGCAATAGTACGAATCGCCGCTGTTAAATCTGCTGCTGTTAAATCAGGCATTTTAACCAATGCAATCGCTTTGACTTGATCAAGAGTTAACTTAGCAACTTTTTGCATTTTAGGATTGGCACTTGCGGTTTGAAGTCCAGCTGCTTTTTTCAAGAGAACAGACGCTGGTGGTGTTTTCAATATAAACGTAAACGTACGATCACTGAAAACAGTAATGACCACTGGGGTAATTAAACCCTCTTCTAGCGATTGAGTAATCGCATTAAAAGCTTTACAGAACTCCATAATGTTCAGTCCACGCTGCCCCAGTGCAGGCCCGATCGGAGGACTTGGATTCGCTTTTCGAGCAGGAATCTGTAACTTAATATATGCTTCAATTTTCTTTGCCATGATTTCTCCTTACAGGGTATATCGCATGTTTAGTAGGCTGGCACACCTCATGCTTCCCTATGCTACATCACCTAAACCAACACCTATGATTTGTCTACTTGACTAAACTCTAATTCAACAGGCGTTGATCTTCCAAAAATTAATACTGAAACTTTTAATCGACTTTTTTCGTAATTTACTTCTTCTACTACACCATTGAAATCCGAGAATGGTCCAGATTTTACTCTGACGACTTCTCCTGGCTCAAATAATATTCTAGGTTTCGGTTTTGTCACACCTTCTTCAACGCGACGCAATATAGCATCTGCTTCTTGGTCTGATATAGGCCGAGGTGCTTGACTAGTTCCGCCGATAAAACCTTTTACTCTTGGAATGCTACGAATCATATGCCAAGTAGCATCGTTCATGCACATGTGCACTAAGACATATCCTGGAAAGAACTTTCGAACACTCTTTCGTTTCTGACCAGAGCGTATTTCAATAACCTCTTCCGAAGGAACGACCACTTCTTCAATCGCTTCTTGTAAGCCATGATATTCGACACGTGAACGTATTTCACGCATCACATAATTTTCGTATCCTGCCTGAGCCTGAACTACATACCATTCTTTTTTGCTTATATCATCCACAATCGTATCAACCCATATGTGTTAATTTTGCAATTGCCCACAACATAGCAGAGTCAATAGCCCATAAAATAAAACCTGCCATGGCCACTACTATCATTACAATCATCGTAGTTTGAGTTGTCTCATGCCGCGCTGGCCACACCACTTTTAATAATTCAGCATGAGCCTCTTTAGCAAATTCAAACCATACTCTGCCTTGCGTCGTAAAGAAAACCAACGGCAACATAGCAACAGCCCAAAACACCCAAACTAAAGCGTGAATTGAGGAAGAAACATCCAGATAATAGGTCTGATAGAATGCAAGAACCGTCACTATTACTGTCAAAAACCAAAGTATCGTATCTTTCATCATATATATACAAAAAATGGCAGGCCAGGAGGGAATCGAACCCCCAACCTGCGGTTTTGGAGACCGCCGCTCTGCCAATTGAGCTACTGGCCTAAAAAGGGATAATATTTAGAGCTACTATAGCAGAATGTACGACCCACCTTAAGATAGGTCGCACATTCTGTAATTGATAGCCAATAAATCTAAATAGTACCTGACATTACTCTATAATTTTAGATACAACACCGGCGCCTACTGTACGACCGCCTTCTCGAATTGCAAATCGCAATCCTTCATCCATCGCGATTGGAGCATGCAATTTTACGTGTATCTTTACATTATCTCCTGGCATAACCATTTCTATTCCAGCAGGTAAATCACAAGATCCTGTCACGTCTGTTGTTCTAAAATAAAACTGTGGTCTGTATCCGTTAAAAAATGGAGTATGACGACCACCTTCTTCTTTAGACAAAACATAGACTTCGGCTTCAAAATTAACATGAGGCTTGATAGTTCCTGGTTTTGCTAACACTTGTCCACGCTCTACATCTTCGCGCTTTGTTCCTCGTAACAATATACCCACGTTGTCGCCAGCACGTCCTTCATCTAGCAACTTGCGAAACATCTCAACACCAGTACATATTGTCTTCACAGTGTCTTTTATTCCAACTATCTCAAGCTCTTCACCGACTTTTACTATTCCGGTTTCTACACGGCCAGTAACAACTGTACCACGACCAGAAATAGAGAATACGTCTTCAATCGGTAATAAAAATGGTTTGTCTAAGTTTCTGATAGGCTGAGGAATATATGCATCCATCGTTTCAACCAACTTCTTGATAGCTGGAATACCGATATCGCTTGTATCACCTTCTAATGCCTTCAATGCTGATCCGGCAACAATAGGAATGTCATCCCCAGGGAAATTATAACTGGTCAATAGATCACGTACTTCCATTTCAACCAATTCTAACAGTTCCGCATCGTCAACCATGTCTACTTTGTTCAAGAAGACTACAATAAATGGAACACCAACTTGACGCGCCAACAAGATATGTTCGCGAGTTTGTGGCATAGGGCCATCGGCAGCAGATACGACTAATATCGCTCCATCCATCTGCGCAGCACCTGTAATCATGTTCTTTACGTAGTCCGCATGACCAGGACAATCTACATGCGCATAATGTCGATTCAAGCTTTCATATTCTACGTGCGCTGTTGAGATCGTAATGCCTCGCGCTTTTTCTTCCGGTGCAGCGTCAATTTGATCATAAGCTTTAGCTATTCCACCAAACATCTGGGACATTACTGTCGTAATTGCAGCCGTTAACGTTGTTTTACCATGGTCGACGTGACCAATTGTTCCAACATTAACATGTGGCTTGCTACGTTCAAACTTTTCTTTTGCCATTACAAATACCCCTCTTCACACAGGTACAAATTTATTGTTTTTTAATAATAGCTTCAGCAATATTTGCTGGAGCTTCTGAATACTTGGAAAATTCCATAGTATAAGTGGCCCGGCCTTGTGTCGCGGAACGCACATCTGTTGCATAGCCAAACATCTCAGCTAATGGCACCTCTGCACGAACTATTTTCCCAGCAGGAGAATCTTCCATTCCCTGCAACATTCCACGTCTTCTGGTTAAGTCACCCATGACATCACCCATATAATCTTCAGGGGTGACGACTTCAACCGACATAATTGGCTCTAAAAGAACTGGTTTCGCTTTAAGGGCCCCTTGTTTAAAGGCCTGTGAGCCAGCAATTTTAAACGCCATTTCGCTAGAGTCCACATCATGGAAAGAACCATCATACAAGGTAGCTTTCACATCAACGACCGGATATCCAGCTAAAACTCCGTTTTGTAGTTGCTCTTGTATCCCTTTATCTACTGCAGGGATGTATTCTCGAGGAATTACACCACCAGCAATGGCATTCACAAACATATAACCTTCGCCTGGCGCTTGTGGCTCAAGACGTATCCAGACATGTCCATATTGACCGCGGCCACCAGATTGTCTGATAAACTTTCCTTCTTGTTCCACGGTGGAGCGTATGGTTTCTCGGTAAGCCACTTGTGGTTTGCCGACATTACACTCAACATTAAATTCACGCTTCATCCGGTCGACAATAATCTCAAGATGCAGCTCGCCCATCCCTTCAATAATGGTTTGTCCAGATTCTTCATCTGTATGTACCCGGAATGAGGGGTCTTCTTGCGCTAGCTTACCTAGGGCAATTGACATTTTTTCTTGATCTACTTGAGTTCTTGGCTCTACCGCTACAGCAATAACTGGATCCGGAAAGTCCATGCGCTCTAAAATAATCTCTCTATCTTTATTACAAAGTGTATCGCCTGTTGTAACATTTTTCAGGCCTACTGCGGCTGCAATATCTCCAGCGTGTACTTCTTTGATTTCTTCACGCGTATTTGCATGCATTTGTAATAAACGACCTATACGTTCATTTTTATCTTTTACAGAGTTATAAACAGTATCGCCACTCTTCAATACGCCCGAGTACACCCGAAAATAGGTTAGTGTTCCTACGAACGAATCTGTCGCAATTTTAAATGCTAAAGCAGAAAATGGCTCATCAAATTGAGTTTTACGGGTAACTTCCTTCCCCTCAAGATCGTGTCCTTGTACGTCAGGAATATCTAAAGGTGAAGGCAAATAATCTACCACGCCATCTAATACTGCTTGTACACCTTTATTTTTAAAGGCGGAACCACAAAAAACAGGAACAATTTCATTTGCAAGTGTACGTTTACGGAGTGCAACTTTAATTTCACTTTCAGTAAAAGTTTTACCCTCTAAATATTTTTCCGTCAGATCTTCGGATGCATCTGCGGCCGCTTCTATTATCAAGGTTCTATATTCTTCGCACTGTTTTAGCATATGCGACGGGACATCTTGATATTCAAAACTCATTCCCTTTGATTCTTCATCCCAGTGAATCGCTTTCATTTTTATGAGATCAATGACCCCTTCAAAATTATCTTCAGAACCAATCGGTAATTGCAACACTACTGGACTAGAACCAAGACGTTTTGCAATTTGATCCACTACTCGAAGAAAATTGGCGCCCATTCTATCCATTTTATTAACGAATACGATTCTAGGCACACCATATCTATCAGACTGTCTCCAGACAGTTTCAGACTGCGGCTCTACACCGGCAACAGCATCGAATACAACTACTGCACCATCAAGCACTCGTAAAGAACGCTCCACTTCAATCATGAAGTCTACGTGACCAGGGGTATCAATAATATTGATACGATGTTTGGGGTATTGTTTTTCCATCCCAAACCAATAGCAAGTCGTTGCGGCAGAGGTAATAGTAATCCCGCGTTCTTGTTCCTGCACCATCCAGTCCATGGTGGCAGCACCATCATGTACCTCACCCATTTTGTGAGACACACCAGTATAAAACAGAATGCGTTCTGTCGTAGTGGTCTTGCCCGCATCAACATGCGCAACAATTCCAATATTTCGATACTTTTCTAAGACAGTGGACACATCAAGCCTCTAAACCAATTAATTCCAACGAAAGTGAGCAAACGCTTGGTTTGCTTTTGCCATTTTGTGCACGTCTTCACGTTTTTTTACTGCAGCACCTTTACCTTCGTATGCATCAAAAAGCTCACCTGCAAGACGAGCAACCATTCCATGCTCTCCTCGAAGACGTGCAGCACCAATAAGCCACCGCATCCCGAGAGTAACACTTCTGTCTGTTCGCACTTCAACCGGCACTTGATACGTAGCTCCACCAACTCGTCGTGAACGAACTTCTACGGCAGGCTTCACATTATCTAAGGCTTCTTCAAAATATTTAACTGGGCTTGCTGCGCCACGTCGCCCTGAACCTTCTCCATCACCTTCAACCTCAGAATCTGACGATTTACGTGATTTCTTAATACGCTGTTCAAGAAGCTCTAAAGCACCATAAATAATTTGTTCTGAAATGGATTTTTTTCCATGAAGCATCAAAACATTTATAAACTTCGCGATAACCTTACTTTGAAATAAGGGATCTGGAAGAAGCTCTTTTTTTACTACTTGTCTACGTCTTGACATTTGACTTTCCTATGACTCAAGCATTATGAATAAGGATTTATCTATATCTTATATAGATATACCCTTTATTTTTTATCTTTAGGTTTTTTAGTACCATATTTCGAACGACTTTTTCTTCTATCGCTTACCCCTGAGGTATCTAAGCTTCCTCGTACGGTGTGATAACGCACACCAGGTAAATCTTTTACCCTACCACCCCGAATCAGTACCACAGAGTGTTCTTGTAGGTTATGGCCCTCTCCTCCGATATAGGAGGTTACTTCAAACCCATTCGTAAGCCGAATACGGGCTACTTTTCGTAAAGCCGAATTAGGTTTCTTCGGAGTGGTGGTATACACCCGTGTACAAACTCCTCGCTTTTGCGGACAACCTTGTAGTGCAGGCACGTTACTTTTCTTTTTAGCCTGTCTACGTGGTTTTCTAACTAATTGATTGGTCGTCGCCATGTAATCTTAACTCCAATGACCTTGCGTATCTTACGCAGTTTTGTTTAATTCAAGTATAAAGAGGCAGGATTCTACATGGAATCCTGCCTGCCTGTCAATGGTCACGTTGCTCCGAATTTAATGCTTCACTTAAAGCATGCTGAACATCCGATGCAGAAACCGCTTGTCCTGTCTTTTCTGAGGCATTTGCCAGCTTGAGTTTTTTTGCCTTTCTCTTCTGATGATAAGCATATCCCGTTCCAGCGGGGATTAACCGACCTACCATGACATTTTCTTTCAAACCGCGCAGTTCATCTATTTTTCCACTCACCGCAGCCTCTGTAAGCACTCTAGTGGTTTCTTGGAAAGATGCTGCAGATATGAATGACTCTGTCGCTAACGATGCCTTCGTAATCCCTAATAAAATAGGATTACCTTGCGCTATTATTTTAGTCTCGGCGGAAACTTTATCATTTTCTTGTAACAGAGCACTTTCTTCGATCTGCTCTCCTAACAAGAATTTGGAGTCCCCTGTAAAACTAATTACTCTTTTTCTCAGCATTTGACGCACAATCACTTCAATATGCTTATCGTTAATTTTTACGCCTTGTAATCGATAGACATCTTGCACTTCATTTACAATATAATTTGAAAGTGCACCAACTCCCAAGAGACGTAAAATATCATGCGGATTCAATGGCCCATCCGACAAAATTTCACCACGTTCAACATATTCCCCTTCAAACACAGAAATATGTCGCCATTTAGGAATTAACTCTTCATGTACTTGATTATCTGCAGAAGTAATGAGGAGTCTACGTTTACCTTTTGTTTCTTTACCAAAACTCACCACACCTGATGTTTCAGCCATTACTGCTGAATCTTTCGGTTTACGCGCTTCAAACAGATCCGCTACTCGAGGTAAGCCCCCGGTAATATCACGAGTTTTTGAACGCTCTTGTGGGATACGTGCAATAACATCCCCCACGTTTACGATGCTACCATCCTCAAAATTAATGAGAGCATCCGCTGGCAAATAATATTGTGCGGGAACGTTTGTTCCAGACAACAGTATTTCTGAGCCATCGTCATTGACCAATTTAATCATTGGCCGAAGTTCTCGTGCAATAGCACCACGTTGTTTTGCATCCGCTACAACAATATTGCTCAAGCCGGTCATTTCATCCGCTTGGCGAGTCATAGTGAGGCCTTCTACCAAGTCTACGAACCGAAGCTTACCACTCACTTCTGAAATCACTGGATGCGTATGTGGATCCCAGGTAGCAATTACCTGACCTGCCGTAACCGCCTCTTTGTCTTGAACAGAGAGCACTGCTCCGTAAGGAAGTTTATAACGCTCTCTTTCTCGACCAAATTCATCAACAATAGAAACTTCCCCAGATCGAGATACTGCAATCAAATGATTTGTATCTTGGTGGGTAACCGTCTTAATGTTATGTAATCGGATGGTCCCTTTATTTTTAATTTGAATATTGTTTGCCGCAGTAGCTCGTGATGCAGCACCCCCAATGTGGAAGGTACGCATAGTTAACTGTGTACCAGGCTCACCAATAGACTGGGCAGCAACAATACCTATCGCTTCACCGGTATTCACCAAGTTACCGCGAGCCAGATCCCGGCCATAACACTTCGCACACAAACCAAATCGTGTTTTACAGGTAATCGGCGAGCGTACGTAAATTCTATCTACACTTAATTTTTCCAGATACTCTACAGTATCTTCATCCAATAGGGTTCCCATTGGTACAACAGGCTCCGTTTGATTAGGCACGAACACATCTACTGCTGTCACTCGACCCAAAACACGCTCATGTAAAGGCTCAACAACATCACCACCTTCAATGAGCGGCTGCATCAAGACGCCTTCCGTAGTGCCACAATCTATTTCCGTGATCACCACATCTTGTGCAACGTCGACCAAACGTCGTGTTAAATATCCAGAGTTCGCTGTCTTTAACGCGGTATCCGCTAGCCCCTTACGCGCACCGTGAGTTGAAATAAAGTACTGGACCACGTCCAAACCTTCGCGGAAGTTTGCCGTAATTGCGGTCTCGATGATGGAGCCATCTGGAGCGGACATCAATCCCCGCATACCAGCGAGCTGCCGAATCTGTGCTGCAGACCCCCGAGCACCTGAATCCGCCATCATAAAGATTGGGTTAAAGGATTCTTGGCGTACTTTGGAACCATTTTTTGCCGTAACCTCTTCCGTCGCAATTCTGGTCATCATCGATTTCGCAACCATTTCACTGGTTCGAGACCAAATATCAATCACCTTATTGTAGCGCTCACCATTCGTTAACAAACCAGAGCGATATTGCGATTCAATTTCTCGTACTTCTTTTTCAGCTTGTTCAATAATAATTGGTTTGTCTTCTGGAATTTCAAGGTCATCAATACCAATAGACGCACCTGCACGCGTTGCATATTTGAATCCGGTATACATCAACTGATCGGCAAATATTACCGTGGCTTTTAAACCAAATTTACGATAACAATAGTCAATAACCTTAG
>JAUYSE010000108.1 GCA_030696465.1 Legionellaceae bacterium | reverse complement strand
GCCATACATAGTTGCTTTTACCCCGCTAATATTGGGTGCATCTGGTTTTGGTGGTGTTGTTGCTGTGGCTGCTTCTGGTGTATCCGCTACCATGGTTGTCTGTTGCGCATGAGTTATAAGTGCGCTTAATGAAGTATAGGCCGGATCTGCAAACATTTTAGATAAAATATCATTTTTAATCATTAAGTCTATGTCTTTGATCTCAAATTGAGTTTCTATAGCAGCAATCAATACCTCAAGTCGACTCGAAAACGCTAGTCCTTTATTTGATGAACCCTGGATGGTCTGTATTGCAGCTACGTTAAAGTGGGTGGCAATTTTCGCTGATATCTGGCCACCTAGATGACTTAATACAATACTTACGCTTTTCTTTTCTGCTTTTTTTGCATCGGCCTCTGCTACTGTTTTTGCATTTGTTGCAGCAGCTGCCTCCTGTAGTGCCACCGTTGTTTTCTGCTCTGCCTCCGCTGTTTTCTGATTTGCCAAATCTGCTTCCTTCTGTGCGGCTTCTTTAGCAGCAGTTTCTTGTACATTAATAAGCGCTAACTCACGATTTTTACGTAATCTTCCAATACTCGCTATCTCTTTTTTGACCGCATCTCTTGCAAGAACTAAGGCCTCCCATGCTTTGAACCCATCATTGGTAAACCAACTGGCAGTCACTGCTTTTTTGTAGTTTTCAGCCGTGGTTTCAAAATAACTGATAGCTGTTTTCCACGAAGATGTTTGTCCACCAATCGCATCTTGAAGTTGATCATTCAATATCGTATACGTTTCTTTTAATGCACCCAAGAATAAAGCGGCGCGTTGTCTGCGAGCATCTCCCTTTGCTTCTATCCCCATTTTTTTAGCCAGCAGATACCACCAGGCATCATCTGTATCTACACATCGGAAAAGTCGTTCTCCAAAGGTTTGTATTGCTCTCAAAAAATTGCTCAGTTTTTCTTGCAGAAACGCACTACTTTCATCCAAGTGTTCTGTGCGCAAGATTAAAGAGGAAATAATTAAGGAGGATTGCTCCGTCATAATATAAAAACCCGTCATATCGAGGGTAGTACTTACAGTTGGCTCAGGCATTTGCTTCTCCATCCAATGGATTGGATTGGCGCCAAGTGATATTAGCCCTTGCACGATACAAGATAAATAAAGAGCTTTATCATTTTTGGCAGCAACACTCTTGCTATGTGTATCTAATATATCAGACAATATTTTATCGAGCGCTTCCACTTCTTCTTTTTTGGGAGCGTTTTTTCGTAACAAGCATTCAGATATATATTTTAAAAATGAAGTTACTTGATTAATATTCAAGGGGTTTTTCTTATGGTGAAGCATAAACTGCTGGAGCTGAGTATGTGTTTTTTCATCCCATGCCAAAGAGGCAAGGTCGGAGCTAGCATCTTCTTTCTTTAAATTAAGTTTTTGTTGTGTGGCACTGGCTTGTTTTGTAATAGCAGCATCAGCGGCTATTTTTTGCTGAGCTTGTTTTTTTGCGGCTTCCGGTGTAGATGCATTGGCTTTTTGTAATGTTTCAGAAACCTCCTCTGCCCAGGCCCCTAAAGGAGTATTCGGATCGCTGTGTTTCTGCACCTCTAATAAAAATTGTTGACGTTGTGTGACAAGCGTTTGTTGCGTTTGTGCCACCGAATATTGCATCAACAAAGCAGAATTTCTGGTTTGCGTGAAGAATCGTTTACCTTCTAAATAGCAGAGGGGTTTCCAGAATTGATTTAGAAAAGCCTCTTGTTCCACTTTATTAGGATTGTTATAAGCAGAGTCAATCCAGGCGGTTAATTGGCCAATAATAACAAGATTGGGATTTACAGGTGCTGCAGGTATTGTGGCGTTTTGCACGGTGGGGTTATCCTGTGTCAGTGGTGGCGCAGAGGTGTCGGGTACTGTTACTACAGTGGGGTTCAATGAACTTTTAGGTGCCGTCGCTGATGCAGTAGGAGGCGAAGGCTTTTTGACTTTCGATGCGGTAGGAATATCACTCGGTTGTACTGATGTAGGTATAGGAAGAGCTGCTGTATTTTTTTGAATAAGCGCTTTTATTTTTTCGATTTGTGCTCCAATGCCTTCTTTTTCATTCTTCGATTTAAAATGGACAGATTGAGATACGTCTGATTCAATCACGTGTATAGATTGCTCTAGCACAGACCATTTGATTAATGCTTCATCTGTAGAATTAATCGTGACCAAACAGTCATATATCCATTCTGCACGTTGCTTATGATGGTCTGCTTTATATTGAAAAAGAGCTAATTTCCATTTTTCTGAAGACGCCCCTTCAATCTGAATATCCGGATCAATATTGGATAAATTAAATTGATATTTGTGTGCAATTGCATAATTGGTCAAGATTTCTTTAACAAGCATTAAGTCAGACAAGGTAGCACTATCATCTACAAAATCTGGTTCGGCTAAAATGAGATCTACAGATACGTCGGCAACAGGCTCTGCTGTAAGCACTGTTGTCCATGAGAGATATTTATCGCTGTCCGTTGGGTTAGATATGCTCATGGACGTATTGAGTTTAATTAAAAGAGCCGTAAAGTTTTGTCTAGCCGCTTGAAATCTCTCTATATTTTGTTGGGGATTTTTTTTCCAACTTTTCAAAATCGCGTGAATCTTCTCGATTTGATCAAGCAGATTTGTCCCTATTTCTTCAAGAGGGCTATTAGCGAGCAGCGCCTTTAGGTGTTGATAATTTCCCATCCATATGTTTTCCTGGTCTGTTCTTTTATGTACTCCACATAAACTATTATATTGTTCCTCTGCAAACGTATAGAGAGCGGAGTAACTACCCGTAAGATTCGTGAGGCATTGCTCGATTAGGCCCAACATGCAACGTGTATGTTCCGAAAAATAAGCCACTGCGA
Source organism: Legionellaceae bacterium (assembly GCA_030696465.1). Classification (GTDB taxonomy): domain Bacteria; phylum Pseudomonadota; class Gammaproteobacteria; order Legionellales; family Legionellaceae; genus JAUYSE01. The sequence goes on along the minus strand of JAUYSE010000108.1, from coordinate 885 downwards.
TAAAGTCGCCACCAGTTCTTACAAGGATCTGGAAATCTGCTAAGCCGGCACGTAATTGCACGAGCGTTTTCAGTGATTCACCAAATTTAATGTATTCTTGTAAAAGCCTCCCCTGTCCTGATTGCTGAAAAGGAGCGAATACTCCACTATTTTTTGCGGGGAATGGTCGATCTTGTATACCAACCCATTGTTGAGAGACAGGATTATAAGAAAATGGCTCAATAGTGGACTGTTCATTTGCTATTTGTCTTCTTGCGGAGCTTGTATTTGTCGGTCTCATTAATATTGCTAACGTATCTCTGAGCACTATTAGATGTGGTGTTTCCGAAGGGCGTTTGACACAGCTATCCTCCAGGTAATCCGTCTGTTTTGTAGTTACCGCCGATTCAGACATAATATAAGTGTAAAAAATAAACCCATTACGAACCAATTGATTCATTTCAGTATCAAGAGATATAGTGTGCTCTAAAATTCCGCACCTTGCGGAGTGGAAAACAATATGTTGTTGTATCTGTTTTAATCGTTTACAGGAATACGCCATAATACTTAAAGGGGTACTTTTATCGGCCACGCTTATTTTACTTAACTCCTGAAAAAGCCTAGTGTCTTCTATAAGTCTAGATAAAAAATTTATGTATAGCGAGGCCTCATCTAGAGTACTTTTCTCATCTAAGTTGAGCTTTGATAACGCAGTAAACGCATTGATTATCAACAAAAATACAAACCGGATGGAGTCACTTTCATGGCCATAGTGCACATTAGGGAATTTGTTTGTTGCCTTCCCAGCGCATTCATTAAGTGCATCTATATAGGTCTGAATGGTAATAATAACACTTCTACATTGATCACTGATAGAATTGTTACCTATAGCAAATTGGACGCCAA
>JAUYSE010000094.1 GCA_030696465.1 Legionellaceae bacterium | reverse complement strand
CTTGATTATTACCGTTCTACTTCATCCGGAAATTAATTTTTCGAAAAACAGCGATAGCCCTAAAAAAAATCTTCACCGTCCTATCATAGATAATATAAAACAACTCGAGGAACGCTATAAATCTCGTTTAATTCCGACTCTGTTAGCAGAAGCCAGCGCCATGGATACCGTAAGCCAAAAAGCTGTAGATGCTCAGTTGGTATTCTGTATCGATGTTCGCTCAGAGCCGTTTCGTCATCATCTTGAATCTTTAGGTCATTATGAAACATTAGGCTTTGCCGGATTTTTTGGGCTTCCCATTCGTCTACATGATTATAATTCAGGGAAGGTCAGCGATTCTTGCCCAGTTTTGCTCAAGCCACGATATGATATTCATGATGGTCCTAATCATACGCATACCTGTTCTGAAAAGCAGCATCAACAGGGTAAGCAAATGCTCAATGGCCTGACGGATATCTATCAACAATTAAAATATAATTTTGCGACACCTTTTGCACTGGTTGAAACCTTAGGCGCTTGGTGTGGGTTGCTGATGTTATCAAAAACAATGAAACCCATGTCGACCATATCCACTATTCAGCACTGGATTGAAAAAATTCGCCCAACTGTGGCGACAAATCCTATTGTTGATATGACATCAGCAGATAACACCAGCGGCATTTCCCCCGCAGAGCAAGCGCTTTATGCAGAAACGGTACTTCGCATCATGGGATTAAGCAAAAACTTCGGAAAGTTCGTCATTTTTTGTGGCCATGGCAGCAGTACTCAAAATAATCCTTATGCCTCAGGTTTAGACTGTGGCGCTTGCGGAGGAAATCATGGTGGTGGAAATGCTAAAGTATTAGCGGCTATCTTGAATAAAAAATCGATTAGATCTGTCCTATCTGAACGTGGTATCCATATCCCTCAAGATACGACATTTTTGGCGGCTGAACACAATACCACCACCGATGACATGCTGATATTTGAGGATAATACACAAACCTTATTTCATGCAGGAATATTGAGCACGTTACAAGAAAACCTGAAGAAGGCTAAAGCAAAAAATACTACTTCACGGGTACGCTATTTTGATGTCTCCAGCCAAGTGAGCCCTATCGAAGAAACTGGTCGACGCAGTCAAGATTGGTCAGAAGTAAGACCTGAATGGGGATTAGCACGTAATGCCGCCTTCATTATTGGACCTCGCCAACTGACGAAAGCGTTGGATTTGGAGGGGCGATGTTTTCTTCACTCCTATGACTGGACTCAGGATGAACAATTAACGGCTCTTGAAACTATATTAACCGCGCCAATGGTCGTCGCAGAGTGGATTAATACCCAATATTTGTTCTCTACGATTGATAATGTGAATTATGGCAGTGGAAGCAAAGTAACACACAATGTGACCGGTAAAATTGGGGTCATGCAAGGAAATAGTAGTGACTTGATGCATGGGCTCCCGCTCCAATCTGTAAACTCCAGCGATGATCTCAACTACCATCAAGCGCAAAGATTACTTACTGTTGTTTATACCCCAAGAGAAAAAGTCAGTACGATCATTCATCGTCAAGAGATTTTAAAAACCTTGTTCTTTAATGCTTGGGTGCATTTGATTGTGATAGAACCCACAGAAAATAAGGCCTATCAACTTCAAACTAACGGAGAATGGGCTTTAGTCACTAACAGAGGAGCACAATATGAATTATACCCATAAATCTGTTTTACTCGCTTCAAAACACAATAAAGAGCAAGTTATTGAGCCGGTTTTTCGAGAACAACTCTCTTGTAACCTGTATGTCTCAGATATCGACACCGATCAATTTGGGACCTTTACTGGAGAGGTTCCTCGGTCTTTATCGCCCCATGAAACCTGTATTTTAAAAGCCAGCTTTGCGGCCAAGGATGAGTGGCAATTTACCTTGTAACCTATGTGGAGAACCAACTAAAATGTACCTATTTGAAGAGTGGGGATGTATTCGATGCGATTATCTAGAAAAAAGAGCACGAAAAGATCAATTAATCGTGGCAGATCCCTCTCGCTGTGACTATTGTAATCCCTAATTCAACAGACGATGATATTTTTTCATAATACAAACACCACAATTGAGAACAATATGGACCAAAATGATAGCTTACAAAATCAACCTGAATACCCAAGTTTTTTAAAAAGTGCCTTAGCATTGAAGGGCTCTGTCACACCCAAGGTTATGCAAAAAGTAAGTTTTATTATTATTTATACGAGTCTAGTCTCTTACTTATGCTATTTATTTCCATCGGCTATCCTACCTATTGGCCCTTTTGAATATGGCGGGTTCATTATGGGTTTAATCCTTGTTTTTAGAGTCAATGCAGGTTACGACCGATGGTGGGAGGCAAGAAAGTTATGGGGTAGTGTTGTGAATCACAGCCGGAATTTAGCCATTATTTTAGTAAATTATACGAATCAGGGGACACAGTACTGGATAGTTAAAATCACTAATATGATTTCTGCCTTACCCTATCTTATGAAAGATAATTTAAGAGAACAAAGTAATTTGCAATACCTCTGTCGTCTTATCGAGACAGAAAATCTTCAGAAATTACAGGAGACTAAACACCGTCCAATTATGCTCGCATCGCTGATTGCGCATGAGCTACAAATTGCACGTAACACGCATGGCCTTGATTCTTTTGCATTTCTTCATGCGCAAGAACAAATAGAACACATTATTGATGCTCAAGGCGCATGTGAGCGGATTTTAAGAACCCCTATGCCCTTTGTTATGGCCGTAAAATCAAGACGCTTTATTTTATTTTTTTTATTAATGTTACCCTTTGCTTTAGCAAACGTTTCCTTACTGATCAGCCCCTTAATTGCCGGTATAGTTTCTTACGCGCTTTTTTCACTCGATCAAATTGGCATTGAATTACAAAATCCATTTTCTGAAAAGAATTTAAGCCACCTACCTTTGAGTAATATCTGTAAAACCATTGAGAACAACATTCAAGAAATTCGACGTAATATTATCAACACTGAAAAAATATCTCTTGAACATCCGCGTCAATCTATATAAATCGGGAAAGATATACGGTAATTGTGGCCGAAATAGAACAGAGGATAATCCCCCATAGGCAATCGACAAATGCCATCATCACCGGCCAATTTTTAAAAATTGCGAGGCAAGTAAAATCATAAACTCCATAAATTACCAGCCCTAAAGCAGCACCATAAAAAAATGCATTCCATAACAAACCTTTTGAAAGAGGAAGCACAAAGGTCAATGTGGCAAAGGCAAATAAGGCATAAATGATAATCATTGCCCACCAAATAGGTAAAAGACGGCCATTTTCAAGACGAAGCCAGTTAGCATATGATTTAAAATACATTGCTTTGGCAATATAGCCAATCCAGCTCATATCTAACATGAAGAAGACAAGCATTGATATAATAAAAAGTTTTATATAATTCATCGGAGCGTGCCAGGGGAAATGAGACAAATTCTGTAGTGAATTAGCTAACTCGCTTATCCTGCCATACACACCTCCGACTGTCCAGATTTACTTCCTATTTCAATCGATTCAGGTGGATTTATGT
>JAUYSE010000040.1 GCA_030696465.1 Legionellaceae bacterium | reverse complement strand
AAAGAATCCGTCATCAACTATGTCTCTAAGATTTTTTAACTTTCTTTCTATGCGGCACTCTGCTCAAAAAAATCTCCGTCATCCAGAGCCAATTTGTCTGTCTGCAGGAGATTTCTCGCAGAATTCTCTGTGGTTCTTTTCTGTATTAAAACTGGCTCGAAATGACGTGCTATACTCACAGCAATTGAATTTTCGGCTAGGCGCAAGCGAGAGAGCCGATTGCGGACTCCGTCATCTAAATAAGCATTCTCGCGTCCCACAAAGCGAGAGCGGGTGACGATGAAGGGGGGGCCCCGTCCGCGCGCAGGCTTTTGCGAGCACGGCGGGGTCCGAAATCGGCAGGACCCGCCTTTCCAATCTAGAGTTGTCCAAATAAATTTATATTTAATTCAAAATCAGATATAATGAGCACTTTAAAAACCAAGTGAGCTTTATTTATGATAAAGAAAATCATCGGTATCTTTTTGTTATCTGCCAGTTATAGTGTTTTTGCAGTTACCCCTATAGACCTACATAAAGCATCCATACATCGTTTACAAAAATTCCCTTTCATCAAAAATCATTCGCTCAAAGCCTTTATCGCTTCAGAAGGCAGTAATTTGAAACAAATCAGTCAAACCAGGCAAGCGCAGCAAATCATCACGCGCTATCAGCAAATGTATAAAGGAATCCCGGTAGTTGGCGCGCAAGTTACGTTGAGCACACACTCAAACCAAGCTATCAATGCTAATGCCGAAGTCAATGGTCACTTGTTAGAAGACATTCATCTAAATACACGGCCAAATTTGAGCGCCTCCGAAGCATTACAATCTGCCACGAAAGCCTATTTTGAAAATACCGCCCCCGTAAGTATCCATCATGAAAATACTGAACTACAAATAAGAGAAAGTAAAAACGCTCAATTAGAACTGGTTTATTTAGTTTCTTTTAAAGCACTTGTCAATGGGAAACCAGTTTGGCCTTTCTTTGTAGTCAACGCTGAAACAGGCGAGGTCAGCCAGCATTGGAACAACATTAATAACTACTCAGACATCGGGGCGGGTGGAAATGAAAAAGTGCATGAATACTGGTATGGGAAAGATGGCTTGCCTGGTTTAGAAGTGCGTAGAACTGGAGATATTTGTACCTTTGAAGATGAACAGGTAAAACTGATCGATTTAAAATCTACCGAAGATTGGGATCATCTTCAAAGAACCCCCGTTCAATATCCCTGTGATCATAATGAAGAGAATCCTACCAATGGTGCTTTTTCCCCAGGAAATGATGCCTATTATTTTGGACATGCCATCGTAAATATGTATAAAGACTGGTATGGGATCAATGCGTTGCAAGATGAGTATGGTAACTTTTCAAAATTAATTATGCGCGTTCACTTTGGTAAATATTTTAGCAATGCTTTTTGGGATGGAGAAACCATGACCTTTGGTGATAGCGATGATTATTATTTCTATCCCTTGGTTTCTTTGGATGTAGCCGGTCATGAAGTATCACATGGATTTACGCAGCAGCATTCAAACCTTGAATATCATGATGAATCTGGCGCGCTTAATGAATCTTTTTCCGATATGGCAGGACAAGCCTCGCGTGCTTATCTTCTTGAAACAATGCCTTCTCTCTATAATAAGGCCTATTTGACGGCGAATGAATTAACTTGGGGTATCGGTGAAACGATCACGCGAGCGCCAATGAATGCTTTACGCTTTATGGATTTCCCTTCAACGGATAATCACTCTGCTGATTGCTTGAATAAACCATTAGCGCAAAAAAATGGTGGTATTTGTCGCATCAGTTACCTGGAGTTATTAACAGAAGCGCAATCACAATACCCCTATGATGAATATAAGAGACAAAGCTATATCGTACACACGGCGAGCGGTATATTTAATAAAGCATTCTATTTATTCACAAAAAAGTTTGGTATTAAATCTGCTTTTCATATGATGGTGGTTGCCAACACCAAATATTGGACCCCCAATACCGGGTTTAATCAAGGCGCTTGTGGGGTTATCTATGCCGCCAATGATTTAAATATGGATTCTGATAACGTCAACATGGTTTTTAATCAGGTAGGGATAGATGTCAGTAATTGTAAAATTTAGATTGCTCATCCATAAACAAAACTTAGGGATGAACTAACGGATCAAGCGGAGATTAAAATGAGCACAGGACATAATCACTCACATGTTAAAACCACTCAGGAGCGTCCGCTTTTATTTGCGTTAATATTAACCTCAATTTTCCTTCTAACAGAGGCAATAGGTGGGGTTGTCACACAGAGCCTTGCATTAATCTCAGACGCAGCCCATATGCTTACTGATGTTACCGCCTTAGCTATTTCTCTTGTGGCGATTAAAATTGGGCGTCGATCAGCCGATCTCCATAGAACGTTTGGCTATTACCGATTTGAGATTCTAGCCGCTGTTTTCAATACAGTTCTTTTATTTCTGGTTGCCCTGTATATTATTTACGAAGCCTATCAACGCTTAAGTCATCCCGCTGAAATCCATTCTATAGGTATGATAATTATTGCATCCATTGGGTTAGTGGTAAATTTGGTGTCGATGCGATTATTAATCTCTGGCAAGGACAATAGCATTAATATGAAAAGTGCCTATCTGGAAGTATGGAGCGATATGTTAGGCTCAGTAGGAGTCATTCTTGCGGCGGCTATTATTTATTTTACAGGATGGACATCGGTGGATTCGGTGATTGCCGTCCTTATTGGCTTATGGGTTGTACCACGTACATTTGTTTTACTAAGAGAGAGCATTAATATACTATTGGAAGGCGTTCCGAAAGAAATTGATCTAAATAGGCTAAAGGAATCTCTGTGTAACACGGAAGGCGTTTTGGATATACATGAATTACATGTATGGGCCATTAGCAGTGATAAAATCAGTTTAACAGCGCATGTCGTCATTGGTCCAACATACGACTGCGAAGCTGTTTCAAATACCCTTCGAAAACTCTTAGTATCAAAATTTAATATTTCACACTCAACATTACAACATGAACGTACAAAATGCCTTGACGAAGAAATTGCATGTAATTTTAGGCATGGTTAACTTGCAATCTATCTTTGATTCTCGACGTAGGGCCTTCTTCTAAGTGAAGGTAAGAGGATAGGCCCAGAGGGATCGACACTCATTTTTAGTCAGTTCTGAGGTGTGATTTTGTGCCGTCTTTGCGACCCAGAGCGAAGCGAAGGGGAAGCAATCCAGCGTCCTTTGTTTAAAATAAGGTCACTGCATTGCTTCGCTTCGCTCGCAAAGACGGCATTTTGTATCAAAATCAAGAGTTAAAAATAAGTGACGATACCTCAGGGCCTGACCCCATATACTCTATTTATAGTGAATCCACATGTCGCACTAGTTCGCTGTATTGCGAAAGAATGGGATCGTTCGTTAATAGAGTTAAAGGCTCACTTATTGCTTGTGCAATAAGCATACGATCAAAAGGATCTTTATGATAAAGAGGGAGCTCTTTAGTAAGTTGCGCATGTTTCCAAGTAATGGGTAATGGTTGTATTCCAATATTTTCTATTTCTTTAACAAAAGTCTCGAGTTCTAGCTGAAGTTTATTTAACTGTATTTTAATACAAATTTCCCATATTGAGGCAGCACTAACATATATGGTTTCCGCATCAGTAATATAGTTCTGTGTTTTTGAGGATAGGAATTGGGGCGCACTCAAAGACCAAATGATGATATGAGTATCCAGTAGTAATTTCATAATAAATCATCATCGCCTTTTTCAAATAAATTTATAATCTCATTAGATAATGAATTATTAAAATCTTCAGAAATTTTGATTTGCCCTTCCATGGTGCCAAATTTAAACTGTTTTTTAGGAGAATCAAATGGAATAATTTTAGCCCAAGGCTTCCCAGACTTTGCGATAATGATCGTTTCACCATTATGTGCTTGATCAACCAGCTTAGAAAGATGGGTTTTAACCTCATAAATGTTTAATTGTTGCATAGTATGTGCTCCACCTAAATTATAACTTATCATAGTCGATGTTAACCAACTTGGTCAACACGAAAAAGACTTAGAATAGAGCTATCCCATCTTAATTTACATGGAAGTTAATCGGTGAGCAGGATCTGCATTAGGAGTCAGAGTCTATTGATTCCTCTTCTGCCGGTAAAAATCCACCAGCTTGCATTTGCCACATACGTGCATAGTGTCCATTGGATTGGATCAAATGTTGATGCTTACCATCTTCAATGATTTGTCCTTTATCAAACACTAAGATTCTATCCATTTCAGATAAGGTTGATAGCCGATGTGCAATCACAATCGTCGTTCGCCCCATCATTAAACCATGCAGTGCCTCTTGAATATGCCGTTCAGTGACCGAATCTAATGCGGAAGTAGCTTCGTCTAAAATTAAAATAGGGGCATTTTTTAACATGGCGCGGGCAATGGCTATCCGTTGGCGTTGCCCACCTGAGAGCTTAATCCCCCGCTCCCCTACTAACGATTGATAACCTCCCGTTAATTGGCTGATGAACTCATGACAATGTGCTTTTTTTGATGCCTCAATAACCTCTGCATCACTGGCGTCAATTCTCCCGTAACGGATATTATCCATTAAGGTTCGATGAAATAAGGAAATATCCTGCGGGATCATCGCGATATTTTCTCTTAATGAGGCTTGAGTGACTGCGTTGATATTTTGCCCATCAATAGTAATTTTGCCTGACTCAAGCTCAAATAGACGCAAAATTAAATTAACAAAACTACTTTTTCCACTTCCTGAAAAACCAACAAGCCCTACTTTTTGACCAGACTCAATGACAATATTTTTATTTTTAAACAGATGAGCGCCCTCATCATAATGAAAAGACACTTGATCAAATTGAATGCGACCTTCGGTCACCATCAGCGGCAGCGCATTCACGCTATCTACAATTTCTTGAGGGGCCGTAATAATGGATAATGCTTGCTTACATTTCCCCAATTCTTCAGCAAAGGTTACAAATTGACTGGCCAAATACCATAAATTATAAAAAATACTGATGGACAGTGAAATGATAAAGCTAAAATCACCCACAGATACCTGATTTTTACTGTACATAATCACAAGAACGTAAATATTGAGCCCTATTAATACGATGATACTGATATCCCAAAAGACCCGCATTTTAATAATAGCCCATTGCATAGCTCTATCTTTCGTGATGGTGTCCAAGGTAGCTGATTGAATGAGATCATTTTCATACCTATTCTTAGAAAACAATCTCACATTGGTAATATTGCCAATACTGTCCACTATCTTGCCGACTAAAGTGGTTTTACTGGTCGCAAAAATATTGGATAAATCCTGGATTTTCTTAAAAAATAACAAGGCAATGAGAATAAATGCTAGAGCCCAACCCAATAAAATCAAAGCAAAAACCGGATGAACCAACAACATGGTTACAATGGCAATACATAGCGCAATACTCTGCGCAAACCCATCATCCAGCGTGATGAAAATATTAATCGCACCATTTTGCATGTCTGTTATTTTGTTAGACAAGCTGCCTGAAAAATTATTTTGAAAATAACGATGGGAATGCCCCTCTAAGTAAGCAAACATCTTTGTCATAATGTCATAACGCAAACTGGGTAATAATTTTAATCTTACCCAATCTAAAAATCGCATATCCAACGCGACCCCTACCCACAATAGAATATACAACACAACATAAGGCATCACCGCACTGAGTACCGCAGATTTATCGCCTTCAAAGGCCACTACTTTATCAATAATCAGTTTTAAGACATAAGGGGTCAGTGAATTATTAATCCCCCAATAGAAAGCAATAAAGCACATTGCCACAATAAACCACTTGTAAGGTTTAATGACCTCAACCAGGAATTTTTTTAACGATAGAGATGGATTATTCATCATCATTTTCCTTTGTAGGTTCAATCAGACCATAGCTCGTCTGATATGTATTGATGTCATTACCAAATCATAATACTAGAGCCCCTTTGATTGAAGTCGTTCCTTCATTTTTTAAGATGAAGCCACTGACTTTTCTGTTAGGCAGGGCAAGATCATCTAAGTGTGCCACAGGCACATGAAGATGTGTTTGCCCTGATTAGGCTAAGTTCTTCCTTATCAGAATGTATTAGTGTAGACCAATATTTTGATCTACACTCGGTGAGTTACGTGATCCAGGTGTTAATTTGCACTCAAAAGGTCCATTTTGAGTGCAAATTAACATCTTTTATTTGCTCAATAATATTTATTCCAAAACGCTCTTTGATCTTATCCAAAGAGGCTAACACAATTTCCTCAGGTGTTTTATTGTCTGCATCAATAACAATATCTGCAACGCGCCGATATGATTCCACTCGCTCTTCTCTATGACACTGCTCTAGTTTTCTCCAGCCGCCCTCTCCTTTTTCTTCTGCTAATTTATAAATACCCCTTGTC
>JAUYSE010000038.1 GCA_030696465.1 Legionellaceae bacterium | reverse complement strand
AACATGATCACTGATGTATTTATAAAAAGACCCGTTCTGGCAACCGTATGTAGTTTGCTAATCTTCTTGTTTGGCCTTTATGCGTTATTACAAATGCCGATTCGTCAATTTCCTAAAATGAATAACACCATCATTACGGTGATGACTGCTTATCCAGGCGCTGATGCTAAACTCATTTCCGGTTTCATTACAACACCATTAGAGTCGGCCATCGCCAGCGCCGAAGGCATCGACTACATGACCTCGAGCAGCACCCAAGGGGTCAGCAAAATTAGTATCAATGTAAAATTGAATTTTGACCCTCAAGTTGCTTTTACCGATATTATGAGTAAAGTACAACAAACCATTAATAAACTCCCTCCAGAAGCACAACAACCGGTAATTCTCAAAAGCTCCGATGCCTCTACTCCTCTGATGTATATTAGTTTAGACAGTCATAAAATGAATCCTCTGCAGATTACCGACTATGCCACTCGGGTCGTGCAACCCAAACTGCAAACCGTTTCCGGTGTGGCGCAAGCTGAAATTTTAGGCGCAGCAACCTATTCTATGCGTATTTTTTTAGATCCCAGTAAAATGGCCGCCTTAAAAGTGACCCCCAATGATATCAGTGCGGTTCTCTCTAAAAATAATTTTTTAACCGCGGCCGGGAACAGTAAAGGGGAATACGTCGCCATTAATTTAACCGCAAAAACGGATCTCAGTAATGCCGAAGACTTCAAAAAATTAATTATCCGCACCGATAAATTTGCGATTATCCGCTTAGAAAACGTCGCACAAGTCTTTTTAGGTCAAGAAGACTACAATACCTCCGTATCATTTAATGGAAAAAAGGCCGTTTTTCTCGCTATTTCAGCCACCCCTACTGCTAATCCCTTAACCGTGATTCGTGAAGTACGAGAACTGCTTCCCAGCATTATTCAAGACTTCCCCCCCAGCCTCATTGGCACTGTTGTGTATGATGCCACTGAATATATTCGCTCTTCTATCAAAGAAGTGCTTAAAACTATTATAGAAGCCGCAGTTATTGTGATTCTTGTCATCTATTGTTTTTTGGGCTCTTTACGCAGCGTTGTTATTCCGGTCGTGACTATTCCGCTTTCTTTAGTCGGCGTCTGCACCTTTATGCTATTTTTAGGATACTCCATCAATTTGCTCACACTACTGGCGTTTGTATTGGCCATTGGTCTGGTGGTCGATGATGCTATTGTGGTAGTTGAAAACATCCATCGACATATTGAATCCGGCAAAACACCCTTCGATGCCGCCTTAGCGGGCGCCAAAGAAATCGCCATTCCTATTATTGCCATGACTATCACCCTAGCGGCAGTGTATGCACCTATCGGATTTATGGGGGGCTTAACCGGGACCTTATTTAAAGAATTCGCGTTTACCTTGGCTTCGTCTGTTTTAATTTCAGGAATTATTGCGCTAACGCTAAGCCCAATGATGTGTTCTAAACTATTACCAGCACATACCACTATTATTCCAACGCACACCAGCTTCGCAGCATGGTTAGATAAACATTTTGAGACCTTAAAACAACGCTATAAAAATCATCTACATCAATGGCTAAATACCCGCGCTTTAGTATGGGTTCTCATTGCCAGTATTTTCTTAATGTTACCCTATCTTTATTTGACCACCCCTAAAGAAACCGCACCCGAAGAAGACCAAGGCTTTTTCTTTGTGGTCTCTAATGCGCCCGCTACCTCTACGCTACAATATCGAGAAGCGTTTACGAAAACCTTTGCCGCCATTTATAATAGTTTTCCAGAAGAGGCGCATTTTTTTGTGATTAACGATAGCATGCCTATTTCAGGTATGGTACTGAAGCCCTGGGATCAACGCAGCCGCTCGCAATTTGCCCTTAAAGACCCCTTGCAAGATGCGCTGAATAAAGTCACCGGACTACAATCTTTCGCACTTATCCCCCCCGCATTACCCGGGGGTGGTTCAGGGACGCCCGTTCAGTTTGTGATCACCACTACCCATGATTTTCAAACCTTACTCGAAGTTTCCGAAAAAATGCTCAATGCCGCACAAAAAAGTGGTTTATTCGCTTATTTGAACAACACTTTAAAATTTGACTTACCTGACATGTCCTTTGAAATCCAGCGCGCCAAAGCAGCCGATCTGGGCTTAAATATGCAAGATATTGGTAGTACGCTCAATAGCGCACTCTCTGGGGCCCATGTGAATTATTTTAATCTACAAGGCCGTAGTTATAAAGTGATCCCTCAATTACAACGTAGCAGTCGCTTAACCTCTGAGGCATTAAATCATATCTATGTAAAAAGCCAATCTGGACAAATGGTCCCTTTATCTACGGTGGCGACGCTCACAGAAAGTGTCAAACCCAATGCCATTAGCCATTTCCAGCAATTTAACGCCACTACCCTTCAAGCAGTCATGATCCCCGGAAAAACCATCGGGGAAGGACTCTCCTTTTTAGCGCAAAAAAGTAAAGAACTACTGCCTTCTGGGTTTGGCTACGATTATGCCGGACAATCACGCCAATTTATTCAAGAAGGCAATAGCCTAATGATTACCTTCTTTTTAGCACTCATCGTTATCTTTTTAGTCTTATCAGCTCAATATGAAAGTTTTAAAGATCCTTTGATTATTTTAATTAGTGTTCCTTTATCTATGATAGGCGCCCTGATTCCTTTAAATTTAGGGTTCGCGAGCATTAATATTTATACGCAAGTCGGACTCATTACGCTGATTGGTCTCATCAGTAAACACGGGATTCTCATTGTTGATTTTGCTAATCATCTACAAATCAACCAAAAACTCAACAAGCGAGCCGCCATTGAAGAGGCTGCTGCCACACGCTTACGCCCTATTTTAATGACTACCGCGGCCATGGTATGCGGTGTTAGCCCACTGTTATTAGCGCATGGCGCTGGAGCGGTCAGTCGTTTTGATATCGGATTGGTCATTGCCTGTGGTTTAACGGTTGGAACCCTCTTTACATTATTTGTGGTCCCTGCTATTTATACGTATTTAGCTACAGACCATAACAAAGGCGTATAAAATATGTTTAGCGCACCTGGCTTTCGCTCTGTTCCCCAAACTGGGGTAATTTATGTGGTACAACAAGCCAGTCTGCATGGCTATACTTCAGAGGATCCCAGCTGGGTGAATCTAGGTCAGGGTGCACCAGAAACTGCGGCTATACTAGATGCTCCCCCGCGTATTGCTCACATTGATATCCCCGAGTCTGCGCATGAATACAGCTCGGTCAGCGGCGATATTATACTTCGAAAAAAAATTGCCGAACTTTACAATACCCTCTATCGACAAAATAAAACCACTCAATATACGCATGAAAATGTCAGTATTTCTGGTGGAGGACGTATTGCACTAGCCCGTATCGCCGCTTCTTTAGGCAATATTAATATGGGACATTTTATCCCTGACTATACCGCCTACGAAGAGCTATTAAGCATATTTAAAGCGTTTATTCCTATTCCCTTGTTACTAGATCCTATTTTGCAATACCACATGCCGATTGAATCCCTAGAGCAGCATATTCTCGGATTAGGCTTAAAAGCCCTATTAATTAGCAATCCTTGTAACCCCACCGGACAAGTCATCCAAGGGGAAACTTTGCGTGAATGGACACAGCTCGCGGGAAAATTTGCTTGTTCTCTGATTATCGATGAGTTTTATTCGCATTATATTTACTCTGATAATCACGCATTCACAGCACCAGTATCAGCAGCAGCTTACATAGAGGACGTCAATCGCGACCCCATTATTATTGTAGATGGCCTTACCAAGAACTGGCGTTATCCTGGATGGCGTATTAGCTGGACTATTGCCCCCAAAACCATTATCAATACCATTACCAGTGCCGGGTCATTTTTAGATGGTGGCGCCAATCATGCGATTCAATTAAAAACCTTAGAATTGCTTGAGCCTGCTTATGTGCTACAAGACACTCAAGCCTTACAAGCCTGCTTTCGAAAAAAACGCGCCTATACATTAGATCGCCTGCGTCACATGGGCATTTGTGTAGAAGCCGAGCCACAAGGTACCTTTTATATCTGGGCTAACCTTAAAAATCTTCCGCCCCCCTTGAACAATGGCATTTCTTTTTTTGAAGCCGCTTTGAAAGAAAAAGTGATTGTGGTCCCAGGAATATTCTTTGATGTAAACCCCGAAAAACGCCGGAGCCGCGCCCGATTTGAGTCTTACGTGCGTATCAGTTTTGGACCTGAACTCGAGAAGTTAACCTTAGGTTTAGATAATTTAGAGCGGATGATTCAGAAGCATCTATTGGCCTAAAATGAGTACGATCTAACTACTCCGCCTCCTCACGGTCGCGGCTCGGATATTATGCGGGTTGGTAGCCTCGCTGGAGTTCTAACTTCACTTCCCATTCCCTGTGCTGTTACCCACCTCCGGTGCGGCAGTTTGTGTGCTCGCATCTGGTGTCGTAGGTGGAGCACTAAACACATCTGCACTTGGGGCAAGAGGCACTGGCGCTGCTGGCGCCTCTGATTTTAATGTCTTCTGTAAATGTGCAAATGTATCTTTTTCGATACTCATCGTTTGTGCGATCGGATCTTTAGACCACATATGTTTTATCGCACGGCTCGGATACAAACGTTCTCCCAGTTTTTGCATCCCCGTGTGAAACTTCGCCACCGCTCTATGAAACACCGAACTAAAATCAATTCCTATCAATGCCGCCATACGACTCACTACCATTCCCACGGTATACACCACCGACTTCAAGAGTGCCGCAAAACCACTATAAATCAAATAAGCCAAATGGGCAGAAAAGACCAAAAGTCGGGTCAAATCTTTACGCGTTTTTTGATATAAATCACCGTACGCTTGACGTATAGGATTTCCTGGGTATGGATACTTTTTAACCAAAGCATATACCCCCAAAAAAGGCGCTAATAAACAACGGAAAATCGCCGGAATATAACTCAAAGGAATAGCTAATATCTGAAACGCGATAGAACGTGGTTTTTCAACTATCAAGTATTTCTTAATGGCTTCTGCAGCCGCTCTCTCCGGAAATACGGCATTAATCTGCCGTAACAGCGCAAAGTGTGTATCATCATCTAAATATTCTAAATAAGGACGATGCGTCGCCAACCAACTCACCAAGCGATATTGCTCAAGCGCACGTTTCGCATCCCCATTTAAGCTTTGAATTATCCCTTCCACAAATTTTGGATCAACACTCTTTTTAATAAGATCTTCCGTACTCATACTCTTTTTAACCAAATCATCGGCAGTACTAAATTTCATTGCTGTGGTAGCCTCTACCCCAGGCGTATGCAGCATTTCATATAATAAAATTGCCCCTTTCCCCCCCACCAAAGGAAAACCCGTTTCTGGAACCGAACCCAACTCCCCTTTAATATGATCTTCCAAGCCTGGAATATTGGCCAAAGCAAAACCCAAACCATACGCGGCACCAAAATAAGCGCCGATGGTTAAGGGATCTTTTAATACCCCTTGAAAGGCCTTAGCCGTATGACTGCTTGGTCCATGCATTAATAAGTCGGAAGTAAGCGCAAATGCTTGTGCTTGGGTGGAGCCGCCTGCGATGGTTCCGCCAAGTTGTCCCGCCCCCAGCGCGCCCGAAAAGCTTGTCATCCAGTCTACATAGGCTTTACCAAACATAAAGCTTGCCGCATTTGGTAAAAATAAGGTCAAAGCTCCTGCGGTATAAGCTAAGCTAAATAACACCCCGGCAAAAGGATCTTTTGCATAAATTTCATGGGTAAAAAAATCAGAAAAACCTTGTAAACCACGTATCATCGCCGTCAAAATATCATTTTGTTCTCCCGGTGATAATATATACGCCGGAGAGGCGATGGGAAGCATCGACGCTTTTTCATCACTAAGATTGGCATGTCCACCATCTTTTAATACCTGATCCAGTTTTGTCTTATCTTCTACTTTAATATCGTCAATGGTTTTTGTGGCCTGTTTGAGTAACTCCTGCAAATCGCCTATTTTTTTGCTGGAGTCACGATCCGCACGAAACAAGGGAGGCAAATGAATGGTTATTTCCTGTCCAAAATAATACACACCTTGCATTAAATCCCACACCGCAATACAGCATTGTTTAAAAAACACCCAAGGTTTACGCCAAAGAGGTTCATCTGGTCGCGCATGTTTACGCAATTCTACTGCTTTCAAATGGAAGTTTTTATTATCCCAGGCTTCTTCTTCCCAAGGACGCGTATACACTAAGAATCCTTTTAAAGTATTCAACAAAAAGTATCCCACGCTTTTTAACCACACCAGGGTACTTTTATGTAAGGTCCAACGAGTTGCTTTAATTTCGGTCAAGGGTTCTTGCTCATTTTTAGCGTTATATATTTTCTTTTCTTTAAAATCAACGCGATCACAACCTTCAATAAAACTAATCGCCAATAAGGCATCACGCTCTTCTGCAATGGATAAACGCTCATGCGAAAAGTCGTAGTACATCATTTCATCATCTTTACCTTTGCCATAAATAGCATGGTGTGAGGCGAGCAAAGGACTACGTGGATCCGCTTGATATTCATCCACAATTAAACGTGCATCTTCAATATAGTCGTTTAACATCCCTCGCGTTAAGGCAAAAAAATATTTTTTCTGATAGGTCATTTTTTGATTATCTGCTTGCAAGGCATATAAATGTTGGGTCAACTGTGTGCGTAACAGGGCCATCAAAGAATTCGCCCCCGTGGATCGCACAAAAGGTCGGAGATCATCCGCTTTCGCTAGGGCATCCGCATATTCTTGAACCTCATCCAATAATCCTTCTAGATAGCCTGGTACGGGCAATACTTTACCCCAGCATGCTTTAATGGCGTTTTGGTAGTTTTTTAACACCGCTTGAATGGTTTCTTTATCTGCATCGGTATTTACCAAAGACTCGAGAGGCTCTAGCGTATTGAGAATATTTTGATAGCGGTCCAGCATCGCGATTTTATCATTTTCACGATTAGACATGAGGCCTTTTCTCGCTCTATCTAAGCTCAGCAAACGATATTTCCCTAAGGCAGCATTGACTTGCCCCACCATAGAATACGGGCGCACAATCCCATAACGTACCGCTTCTTTGATTTTGTCGGGCGTGGTTTTCCAATACCATT
>JAUYSE010000036.1 GCA_030696465.1 Legionellaceae bacterium | reverse complement strand
ATCATTACCCACAAGCAATCTAGCGCCCTGCGGGCGCGAGCATCGTTTTAGTAACTGTTTTGAGTTAAAATCGCGCACGATAAATTCTTAATGAACGTTAATTCAACAAGTTAATGAGAAGTTACTTAGGAGTCAGTTCTGCGTTTTTTCGGTTTTTATCTGTACACCTATTTTTTTTTCCAAAGAAAGTCCCCTCTCCACGCAACGCAAGGAGCCATGTAAAAAACGCTAAAGGTTAATCGTGGAGAGGGTTAGGGAGAGGACAAAAATAGATCTTTCCCTTTTCTTGGGCTTGCCAGCTTGAATTAAAGTCATTGTGGTCCATAATTGTCATAATTAGTCGATAAATGGAGATTGTATGCCAACCGAATTTATAGCTCTAGGGCTTAGACATGCATTTGCTGCTCTTGATGCATCTATGCAAATTTGGGAAAGAAACGGACTCCCTGAAAATACCTCGAGCAACGATGCCAGCTCTCCAGCGTACTATGTTCAGACAGTATTTCGCCCTCAGCGGGTATATAATCTTGCAGATAAAACAGAGCTCTGTCATCGTTTGTATATCTTATTTAAAATCTCAGACAAGCATCCAGAAATACAAAACGTTATTCTCGATATTTTAGCAGCAGTAACAACCAGTAAACCATCGACACCCGCCATAAAAGAAATTTTGAGTAAAGGACTTAATGCCAGAATTGCAGCAGAAGCATCCATAGATTCTGCTATGCAAGCTTATAAAAAATTAAAAGATATCAAAACTCCAGAAGAAGGGGTTGACGAGGTAAAGAAACAATTACAAGCAGCAGAAGGTAAAGTATTCGCAGTGGTGATGCATCATAATCATCCTGTCTTGAGCGAAATTGTCTCTATTGCGTGGAGAGATGCCCAAATTAAAAAACTATCCGCTGCACAAGAAAATCTAAAACGATTCACCCCCGAAGGAATGTTACAGGCCGCACTTGAAGCAATACAAAGCGCAGATAAGGCGCAGGAATTAGCATCGACAACCCCGATCGAAAGCCACATAGAAGATGCGGATAAAAAATTAATAGCGGCATTTGAGGCGATTCAGTTAGCCGAATATTATCGACCATGGACAACACAAGACTATACACAGGCTAAAACGCCTTATAATGAGCTCACAAAATATAAACAGCGACCCCTCATAGACAGACGAGCAGCTTTAGCTGAGTTAAAAACGCTCAGTAAAGCGGAGATTGCATCGATTGATACGAAGATGATATTGGTTAGGGATTTTTTACAAGCTGCAGAGAAGGAGAATCTTGCTGCGCTCGATGGTTTAGGTCTTCAGCTTTCTAAACTAGAAGAAACTATAGGAGTGTTTGCGAGAAAATATATGTTAACGGGTGATTGGCTAAGCTCTAAAAAAGAACAAATCACAGCATTTAAACAACAGATAGAGAATGCACGTTTACTGAAAGTGAATTTATTATTTAAGGATGCCACAACTGCATATGAGGAAGCAAAAGACTCAGATAATCTTGATAAAATACGGGGGGCTCTAATAATTTTGAGAGATTCTAAACAAGCTGCGAAATCCATAAAAAATATGACAATGTGGCTAGATTTAAAGGTGAAACTGAATAAGCTAGAATTATCTGAGGCGAAGTTGCAGGCAGATCTGTTGATAGATTCTGCATATGTTGCATATGAAACAGTAAAAAATTCTGATGACCTTGAAAAAGTAACAGCGGTACAAGAGCGAATTTATGTAGCAATAGAGTCTGTTAAATCGGTGAAAAGAATCGATCCTAGCGCGAAGGGAATCGATGCAATTGTTGAACCGTTAACGGAAAAATATAAGGCATTGAGTAAAGCTGTGTCTGAGTTAAAGGCGAAGAAGTGGCTCATTGCTGAAGATGAAAAAAAGATGAATAAACTTATCGTATTAGCAAATACTGCCTATGAGGAAGTACAAAATGACCCTACTGTAGAAAATAGGGCACAAGAATTACTAAGTGCAGCTATACAAGCTGCTAAAGAGCTAAGTAATCATGTAGTCGGACTGACAGACATTGTGGATCCGTTAATTAAAAAACTGATCGAGCTTGTAAATACCACTTATGAAAAGGCACAAAGAGATCCCAGCGTAGAAAACAAAAACAAGGCAAGAGAGTCATTAAGTGGGGCTATACAATCGGTTCAGAGTGTAGGAGAAATAACGGGTAGTACAGTTGGATTGACAGAGACGATGGATTTATTGGTTCATAAATTTAAAGAAATGGGATCTGTTAAAAAAAAGAAGATGCGGAAAACAAAAGATACACCAGATACCCCTAAGGTACGAGTTTCTTCGATAATAGAAATCCCTAATGTAAGTTATGCCTCTATTAATGACGTAACTCAGGCTATTAATGACGTAACTAAAAAAATAGCATCATGGACTGCCACTATTGAGTTAGGCCATACCATCGATGAAAAACCTCAAGCGAGTGATTTAAGTATAGACAAGAAAAATCTTTCTAGTTTAGTGGCACAAAAAGAAAATTTTATAAGACAATTGGATCTTTTGAATATTCAGCGCCACTTACTGAGGTATAAAGAACGACTCGATAAGAAAGATGCAGATTTGACAAGTCGTCCAGTTGAGACTGTAAACATTTTAAATACTTCTGCTCGTGTTGAAAAATATCGAGTTATTACCGAACTTCTAGATACCGTAGGAAAAGGCTTAGCCGGTTATCCTGATAAGAAAATAGAAGCTTTAGGAAAAGTAGATAAAATTATTAATGAGTCGGCAGAAAAACTACGTGCGCAAGATCCAGAAGATCATAAGGGCTTTGTCGGATTTTTTAGATGGCTCAAGAGTGTGTTTGCCGATTCTCACAGTGAAAAAATGGTCTTGAAACCGGTAGTAGAAGTAACCAATAAATATAGGGCCATTATTGATAAGAAACGAAATGAAGGAGATCCGCCTGCTTCAGCCTCACAGCCTGATTTGTTGTGATTGGTGTCGAATCAAAAACAGACGTCATCCTTCAGGCCCTGACTCAGTTTCCGAGCCGCGACACCGTGAGGAAGCGGAGCAGTTAATGCGACAGTTTAACTATTCCGCTTCCTCACGGTCGCGGCTCGGATTAAGCTGCCGCTGATGTTAGTTTGGCTCGTCATCCAGAGCCAGTTTGAATTAAGTTAAATTCTCTGAAAATTCCGCGATGGATCTCCTTGCCGCTGGGATCGATCTGTCTGCCGCTCGCCAAGCAAATGATCTAAATCCCGGGACGACACTTTGTGTATTTTAATAAAAAACAAACTCAATATGCTTGAATGTGGCTCATTATGATCCATACTTAATATAACTGAGCATCGATGGAGAAGAGTTATGCCGAAAGAAAATCTACGCGCGAAAGGAGCAGAGGCGCTGTGGGCGTCTTTTGAGAGCGCTTTATTCAGCGGGAGTTTGCTTTCTGGCGAAGTGGAGTATGTGTTGCAGTTTAAAAAGCAAAAATTAACACGTGAAGATAAGCAGGAATTATCAACTCGCTTAGAGGGCTTAGAGCATTCTTTAATACAATTTCAAAAAGATCGCAGAGAAGCTCTTATCGCTTCTTTTGAAACGTCATCAAAGGGTTCTTCTGTTAGGGATCTTAATCAGTCAATTCGTGAGCTTGTAGCCTCCGTCAGAGCATTAAAACAACAGCTCAATAGTGTTCGACAAGCAATAGAGAAAAGCCCCCTTATAAAGATAGTAGTTAAAGCCCCCCCCTCAAAAGAAGACATTGAACGTGAAAGGCAACACGCACAGGAAGCGGCTCGGAAGGAAGCGCTTGAAGCGGAGCGTCGTGAAATATTTGAAACAGTTCGCAAAGAGAGAGCGTCCGCAGAGCGCCAGAAATTTCAAGAAGCGCTTTTAGCAAAGGCGATCAATGTAAAACAAGCTGCCGTGCAGTTGATATCTTCTGCCGAGAAAGCCTATGAGCACGCGATGCAAACTAAAATGGATCCTGATATACAGATAGCACAGCAAACACTAGATTCTGCAATAATAAAAATTAGAGAGGCATTTGAGGTTAGGCAAGGATTAGTATTAGAAACAGAGATTGATGATGTTGCTACACCGCCTTGGAGAAATGAGCAATGGAAGGCGTTAGATCTTAAAAAAAATGCATTGATGGCGATAAACGCGGCCGCTCACGCATACATAGCGGCGAAACAGTCTCCGACTATGGATAATATAAAGGCCGCGCAAGAAGAATTAGCAAGAGAAAGGCAGCAAGTTGCCAAGGAAAACTCCGGTTTAACCAGAACAGAGGTTGCCGGCGCTAAGGATGCTGATGAAATCACGTTACTAGAAGCAAAACAAAAAGAACTGGAAACACTTGCGTTTAAAGCAAGGTATCAAGAAAACTCCGCTGTGGTGACGCAAGTACAGAAAGAGGCGATGAACCTCTGCCAATTAGCTACGCAAGAACCTAGTATAGAGAATATAGCGTTGGCACAAAAAAAATTAACAGAAGTGGTGCATGCCGTTGAAGTGCTATTTGATACCAAAGCAATAGTAGAAGAAACTGTCTTGTGGAGTAAAGCCGTATTAACTTGGAAAGACAAGACACTTCAGTGGATATCCGCAAAACAAAAAGAACTAAGCGAACTAAAAGAACAACAGAAGAAAGAACTTGCTAAAACCACGTATGAAACAGCGAAAGCATCAACACTAGACGCAGAGCAAACCGCTAGGCTTGCCTGTGAGTTAGCTATAGACAAACCTAGCCTCAGCAACATACAGCAGGCAGAACGTCAATTGAAGGTGTTAGAGAGCGCCAAGGATAAAATCACTTGGAGTATATTAAATACGGAGCATTCTGCATTCAGAGCGCGTTTAAGAGACTTTATAGACGAAAAAAAACAGGCATTATCCCGCTTGAAAAATAATGCAGTGTTTGAAATGCGATATATAGACAGTGCTCTTCTTTCTACACAGAAAAAATTAATGGAGTTTCGAGGAGCGTTGTCCGCTGAAAATAAATCAGCGTTTATCGACGCTTTTAAACAGCTCGATCTGAAGGTGAAAGAATTTGAGCTGCGGTATGAAGGACATGCGCCTGAGTGGTTAAAAGGAACGTCAGAGCGTTTAAGCGAGTTTAAAAAAGAAGTGTATGCACAGTATAAAGCGGCTTGTGCGTTAGTGGTTAATCTTTCTCAAAGCGCAAAGACAGCGCATGAGCAAGCCATAAAAATGCCCACCGACGTAAATATAGCGAATGCTGCAGCAAAAGAGAGTGCGCTAGCTTCGGCCATACAAAGTGCCCGGGATATTCCTCATCGTCAGACAAAATCACATATACACTTGATGCGGTATGGGCATTTATCTGAAAAAAGAATACAAGGTTTACAAGCATTAAAAACAGAAGCTACTGAACGGATGAGTAAGGTAGAAGAAAAGTTTATTGAAGTACAAATTTTGTTCAATAAGGCTTTAGAGCATGGTGATAATTTAGAGAGTGCGAGACACGCTTTTAGTGATTTACTGGATAAAGAATGGACGCTTGTGGACGCTCAGCCAGGAACCTTAGTGAGCGCTGAATGGAGAGCGATAATGGCGGCTCGTCTCAGCATTCTAAATCAAATAGGAGCAGGGAAAACAATAGAGGCATCTGTGCTTAAGCAGGCTGAAAAAGAGGTAGAAGATCTTATAAAAAATGCAATATCGCTTTATCAGATAGCAGAAAAACACCCAAGCATAAAAAATATTACCGCAGTGAATGCGCTCTTAAGCACAGCGGTGCTTACGGTGCAAGATACCTATACGATGAGGATAAGTACGGAAAGCCAAGATAACGATAAACGTGCGGTTTCTCAATCTTGGAGAGATGCCCAATTAGCGAAATTGACGGGGCTACAACAAGCGGTTTCTCAAGGATTAGAGGCACAAAAAAATACGGATGTTTTAATAAAGAAAGCAGAGACGCAATATGCACAGGCATTAGCTGATACATCCTATCCTGAAGAAACGGGACAAGCCTTAAAGGCGGCAATAGAAGCGGCGTTGAGTGCTTACAATGTAGGGATGCGCTTTGTAACAGGGGATAATGCAATATTGACAGAAGATAGTACCAGCATCAAAAAATACAGAGAAGCATACGAAAGTTTAGTTTCTAAGCAATATGAGTTTTCTAAATTACAGGCCAAAAGCCTTGTCAGTACATTACAGGTAGAAGCGGCTCCTTTAATCCGTGAAGCCGAAGACGCGTATAAAAAAATAAGTGTTTATTCAACGGACGATGAAATACATGAGGTTCAAGAAAAATTAAAGAGGGCGTTAGCGCCAGTAGAAAGGGTTATACCTGCACTTGATCGTGTCAATGTTCAAGTAGAAGATAAGAATTTTCAAGAGTGGCAACGATCGATAAAAGCATGGCGGGAAGAAAAATTTATATCCTTATTTGAGAAGTACGGGGATGCACAAATTTTAGAAAGAGATATTAAAGCGCAACTAGAAGCAGAAACAAATTATATTCAACAGAAGTTAGAGCATTATGCTGCGCGATTAGCAGGTAAAGATTCAGAGTTGGTTAAGAAAAGTGAAGATCCTGAAAATACGTCTGCACGAGTTGAAAAATATCGAGTGATTCAGTCGCTTTTGGCGGTTATGATGACCCCTTTGCCATTAGATACTTCGGTTAGTTCAGTTATCTCCACATTGAAAACAAAATTAGTGCAGATAGATAAGATTGTTTCAGAATCAGCAATAACGTTATGCGCGCAAGATCCGGATGATCATAAAGGTTTTATCGGCTTTTTTAAATGGTTGAAGAGCTTGTGTTGTAAGTCTCAGAGTGCAAAAAAGGTTTTAAAACCCTTGCAGGAAGTGACCAATAAATATAGAAACATTATTGATGCGCATAGGCAAAAGGCGTCGGATACGTCATTGAATAATAAGGGGCGGCCTGTTTCTGGGACGTAAAGATTTAAATTTGCGCGCACCACAGGTGTCATCCCGGGATTTAGCTGTCTCTTATCAGCGGCAGGTTGATCCGAGCCGCGACCGTGAGGAAGTTGAGCAGTTGGATCCTGATTAAATGGTTGATGACAAGTCTTTATCAATCAGAATAGCACGTCATTTCGAGCCAGTTTGAGGTTATAAACGAGCCACCAGGAATTCTGCGAGAAATCTCCTGCAGACAGATCGATCCCAGCGGCAAGGGGATCTCTCGCGTAATTTTCAGAGGATTTAACTTAATTCAAACTGGCTAGGGATGACGTGCTTTTTTATCAGAGTACCATGTAAAAAGATCACTTACTGAGATAATTATTACCTATTAGCTTGAATATATCCCTTTATGATCCATAATTAATGTATCTGATATATTAAGGGATAATAGTTATGCCGGCACCAGAAAGAGGCTCTGAAGAATATAAAGCATTAGAGGACCTATGGCGATCTTTCGATGTCTATGTCCAGAATAGAAGTATGAGCAGTAGTGCTCAACCTCCAGAGGACTATGCGCGTCAGTTTAACCGGCCGATGACGGAACAAGCTAAGAACGAGTTGGAGCGTCGCTTAAAGGTACTAAAAAAACAAATAAGCATACAAGCTCAAGCCAAGGCGGCTTTGGAAATTATTAAAAAGATAAGCGAAGTCATATTTGGGAATAAAGAACCAGTTATACAGACAGAACAGAGAAGAAAGAAAGTTAGACGCGTTGCTCCTCAAGAAAAAGTGAGTCCCCCGCCTCAACAACAAGAAGCGCCTCCGCCAATTTCTCCTTCTCCCGCCCCAAAGCGCTCAGCTGAAGAGATTCAGGCAGCAAGAGAAAAAGATCTGGCAGATCGTAGACAGCAAGCAACCGACGCAAGGGGAAAAGCAGATGCCTCAATAGAGACAGCCATACAGGCGTACAATCTTGCTATACAATCCCCAACATTATTAAAGCTAAACGATGCGAAAAGGCTTTTGCATCAAGCAACGGCAGCGGTTTTTAAAGCAGGTGATGCAGGTGAACGCATATCATCAGAAAACATTGCACCATTAGATTGGAGAAACACTCAAGTTAACTTATTAGATAAGAATATCGAAAAAATTAAATCTACAAGCGTGCAAGAGGTACAGACTGCCGCTGCACAAGAGAGACAGAAAGTGGTTCCGCCGGTACGAAAAAAATTGTTGACAAAAGAAGATGCAGAAAAGACTGTACGTGAAGCAACACTTGCATATCAACAATATAAAAAGTCACCTACGGGGGATATAACGAGTGTTGAATCTCAATTACAAAAAGCTTTAGAGGATGTTAGGGAGGTATTGGACAATAATAGCAGGTTAAAACTATATGTCAAAAAAGGAGAGGCACAGCCTTCAGAATTTAAAACATGGGCAGCTGTAGCAGCGAAATCAATGGAGTCCCTCAATAACATGTTGATTGCGTTAACCTCGCCTCAAAATCAGGTTCTGCCCAAAAGCGCAGTGCCTGAGAAAAAAAATGTGAAATTTTCTGATAAGGTCGAGTTAGTACAGACTGATGAGGCGTTTGATGAGGCGTTTGATTTAGCGGATGTGCCTTTAAACAAAGCGACAGTACAAGTTGAACCTCCAGAAGTTCATAGCGCAGCCTCCCCACCAGCTCCTGTTGATCCTCGTGTAGCGAACGCCCAAAAATTAAAATCAGATGCCGATAACGCAATAGATCGCGCCGCGCAGGCACATATAAAAGCCAAACAAACGTATACTCCAGACGATATAGGTTTAGCGAAAAAGATGTTAGCCGCCGCGATAGGTGCGGCACAACAGGCATTTGGGGCGACTACAGGGCTTCAAGGCGAGGGTATAGCAACCGTAGCCTGGAGAGATGAAATACTTACATCTTATCCGGAGAAAATAGCGGAACTGCAGAGCTTTACACCAGAGGCACGGTATGAGAAGGCTAAAGCGTCTTATGAAGATGCCTTTAATTTTGCGGTTGCCGTAAAGCAAGAAGAGGTTCTTGCGTATCAAAAGGCATTGAAGTTCCCTACCGCAGAAAATATAGCGAGCGCACAGGAAAAAGATACAGCGGTGACTAGTGCGATTGCTAACGCGAAGAAGAGTTTGAATGGACCTCCAAAGCTTGATCGTCCTGCCGAGCTAGACTCCTTAATAGCTGAGCATGATGGTGGGCATTTGGATAGAATGTCGGCATTATTCATGTTAAAAGAGAAATTGCCTATAAATCAGCAAGTAAGGGATAAGTCCCAAGATAACAGTGAAAAATTTACGATAGACCAAGAAGAAGAGCAAATTCAGGAGTCCATAGAGTCTCGTATTTTAGGACTAAAGGGTCAATTACAGGAGGTTAAGCGCTCTATAGGTTTTATGGATAGATTTAGCAAGAAAGAGGACATCCAAAATAAATTTTTAACGAAAGATCTTTTGACCATTCAAATTAAGTTACTTCAATACCAAGCGCGATTAGATAAGAGGGATACTACATTGTCCGAGAGGTGTCAATCCAGTGAAAACTCTACACCTCTTGCAAAATATCGGGTAGTGAAAGAACTTTTAAAGATTGTGAGTGGTTCTGAGAAGAAGATGCTTCCAGACAAAATAGCAATTTTAACTAAGGCGCAAGATGTTATTGCAACCGCAGATAAAAAAATGGTATTACGTCGGCAAGACCATACAGAGCATTCGAGTTGGACTAAGTTTCGTAAATGGTTGAATGATGTATTTACATCTTCGCATAGTGAAACAATGGTGCTGAAGCCATTAGAGGATGTCACCAATAAATATAGAAATAAGATACAGGAGCATAGAGATAAGCAGAAAGCGGAGGAAAAAGTTGTTGCTCCGCAATCTGGCGGTGGAAGTCATTCAATATAAAGTAAGAAAAATTAGGCTTGAGGTTAGTTAGTGAGGCGTATATATACGTGGCCTACAAATCACAAAAGACGAAAAATCGTCTTGGGAGGGTAGTGGGATGGCAAACAAAGTTGATGCAATGACCGATGGTCGAGAGAAGAGCGCTAAGGAAAGTCCACTACGACGTCATTCCGGGCTTAGTAACCCCCACAACTGTCTTCCCGGGATTTAGGCTAAGGAGCCTTAAGTTTTTTTTGACAGCCAGAAGCCTATGTCCTACGGCTTGTCCGCAGGACATAGGGATACGAAGACCAGATGTCTCTGAATAGCTGGATACCGCGGACAAGCCGCGGCACGTAGGGGATTTTTAAGCGCTACGTAGGTGGTACTTTATAGTGGAGAACGAACATGTATAAACCAGATCCACAAGAACTTTTAAAACGTTATTGTTCGCAGGTCTATAAGCAATTTTTAGGACGCACTGATCCGCAGGAGACGACCTTAAAGCTTCCTGCTATCCCTAAGTTAACGCATGTGACGCCACGCACAGATATTTTCACAAAAAAAGTGATCGATTTAAAAAAAACAGGCGATAACACGTCGCAGGTAT
>JAUYSE010000049.1 GCA_030696465.1 Legionellaceae bacterium | reverse complement strand
CTGATGTAAGCTCTGCCTGTTTATTTGGAAGAAGCAAAGGCAAAATCTGTTGAACTACTGCTATATTGATCGCATTTCCGGTATATTGGATTGGCTCAAGGGCATTAAAAGTAGGTGCTGGCTTTTTAAGTTCAATTGGTTCAGCGCTATCCTGTTTGGGAAGGGAGTGCTGAATGTCTTTAAAATTAGCATTAATAAGTGACGACACTACTTCTGGAGGCAGTTCATAGCTAAGCTTATCATCATTCGTTACTCCAAAAACAATATCCGATTCTTGGAAATATTTAGGTTTTAATTCGTGAATGATTCCATCTTCATGGAGAGCTCCTATCAGTTGGCTGGTTAATGTGTGTTGAAGCGAATTTAAGGTTAAATCTTTAAAATCAATGTCAGCAAAGCGGTTGTAATTTTTTTGACAAATTGCAATAATCCATGCCAAATTTATCGATTGAATTGGTTTTTTAATTTTGTCTATAACTATTTTAATTGGGTGCTCTGTACAAGTCTCCAGAAGCAAGGCCAGTACTTGGTCAATTCGTTTTAAGATGTTAGCTTGTCGGATATGTGGGAGCATATTTGGTTGACCCTGATGATTTGGTTGTATGGTAGACGATTGGAGTTGTTGTGAAGGGTAATTGTTTATCAAGCAGTCTTTTAGCATGGGTATGGCTTGGATAAGCTCTAGTAATAACTTTTTGCGGATAGTGTAGTTCCAGGCGGTTCTACCATTGAAATCATAATAGATATCATGACCTTCAATGCCCTTTTCTAGTAGCATTTTATCAAGTAGTTGTTTTTTTTCAGAAGGGGTTAAGTCAGGGTTGGGATTCCCGTCATCGCACGATAATCCATTATTTGAATTTAAGTCGATAAGATAGACTTTTTCAAATAGAAGTTTATTAACGGCTCTTGCCTCTTCATGCAATTTAGCCCCATCCCATAATATCTCAGTTCTACTTTTGAATAATAGTGGTACGGCCAGTAACCAAGAGGCGACACCTAACTGTATAATTTCAGGCAGTTTTGAAGGGTCAAGTTTTAAATTGGCATCCGCATATTCCAAATGTTTTGCGCTTATGTTGTCTCTGAATTTTTGTTTAGCTTCCTCAAATTTTTTACTCGCAGATATTTCCTGTATAAACACCAGTAAGGCTCCATCAAAGCAATATCATCACTTGAATGTGCCAAGCAGAAGAGGTGATGAAACCCTTGGTTCTCCTCGCGAAGGATAGCTTGGCGTAAGCATTATACAGCCGTGATTAAGCTCAACAAGATGATTTACTTCTTTTTATCTTGTCTTTTCTTTAGGGATTCTATTTGTTTCAATTCCTTTTCTGCTTCAATGAAGTCTATTTCAACTTTGGTGGGCTGGGTAAGGACGTTTTGGCGAAATTTTTCATATTCTTCATGTGCTTTTTTTAATGCTTTGTTATGGGTTATTTTTCCTGAATGGGTTAGCAGGTCACGATCAGAAACTCTAAGGAAATCATCTAATTTTTTAATCCAATCATTCATCGTCATAGGCTTGTGGCTCAATGCTTGCATTTCTGCGAACTCTAAATACATAGTCACAATCCGATTGAGAATATCCAGCTCTTGTTCATTCAGATAATTCTTGGCAACCTCGGATTCATTTTTACGAATTGTTGCGCCAATCCAGCTGGTCATGCCCATATTAGGTTTGGTGGCATCAGCGCGTTGATGAATAATTTCTGCTGCTGTGTGCCCATGTGCTGCCCAATGCATTTTATTCTGAATGATTTTAAAAAAATCACGTGATGTTTCTGCGCTTCCATCATAATCAATACTGGTTGCGTAGATGTCTAATACCTTACGCCAAAATACTTTCTCTGAGGAACGGATATCTCGAATACGGGTAAGTAATTCATCAAAGTAATTACCACCACCTGCGTTTTTAAGCCGCTCATCATCCATAGCGAAGCCTTTAACGATGTACTCACGTAAGCGTTGGGTTGCCCATATACGAAACTGTGTACCACGGATACTATTTACTCGATAACCAACAGAGATAATGGCATCGAGGTTATAATATTCAATGACTCGTTCTATTGGCCTGTTGCCTTCATTTTGAACTGTTGCAAATTTTGCAACAGTTGAATTTTTATCCAATTCACTGGTTTCATAAATATTTTTTAAATGGCGGCTAATACCTGATTTATCAACTCCAAATAACTCGGCCATTTGGTTGATGGTTAACCACACAGTTTCATTTTGTATTCTAGTTTCAATACGAATATTCCCGTCTGTTGTTTGGTAGAGTAAAAACTGTGTATCTGTAGGTTGTATTTCTTGAGGCATACTTCATCCTTATTATTAATTTTTTAGTAATCCAAAAGGGGGTGGCAATTTGTCCCCCCCCCCTTTACTTTTTTTGTCAATTTTAAATACGTATAAATTTAATCTGTGACAATATGTCACGGGTTCGATATCTATCCACTTTATAAACATTTACTGAATGTAATGGGTATTACATTCTCTTGTAATAAGAACTCAAGATAATCACTCCATCTAGTTAATGCTTCTTTACGTTGGTGAAGCATTTCGTTTCTATTATAAGTAGCCATGATTTTGGGCATCTTATGGCCAAGGCATTTTTCAATGACCACTGGATCAACGTGAAGAGTTTCACCAAGCTGAGTACAAAAACTTCGTCTTAGATCATGCGCTGTCCAGTGAGGGATGCCAACACGCTCTTGAATACGGTTAATAGCTCGGGATAGTGCTTTGGGGCTTAAAGGTTCATTTGCTTTGGCAGACAATATAAATTCAGAATCTGATACAGATTGAAGCTCCTGAAACATTGTTTTTACGGGTTCAGTTAAATGAATCCGCATGATTTCTTCTTGTTTGGTATGCTCTTTAGGTATAGTCCAAAGTGAGTTTTGATAATTAATTTCTGACCAAGTAGCTAGCCTAATCTCACCAGATCTTATTCCAGTATGTAAAATTATTTTTATGGCGAGTTTGGTTTGTAAGGACATGCGATTATTATTACTATCTAAAAACAATAACAGAGTTTTAATTTCGCTCGTGGTTAAATATCGATCTCGTGGCTTTTCGATTCCTCCAATATCACGTGCTTGTAACAGCATAGCTGGATTTTCTGTCATTGCTCCACGTCTAACCCCATAGCTAAAGGCTTGTTTTAATGCGGCTAGTACTTTATTGGCGTGAACTGGGGAGCCTCTTGTTACAATTTTATCAAGGGCAGTTGTTACTAAAGCATGAGAAAGCTTGGTTAATTCAATGTCACCTAGTAAAGGCAGTATGTCAGCGTCGATGAGCTGCTTAATTTGTTGTGGTTGTTTCCGTTCTTTTTCAATATAACCAGAGTACCAAGCCAGAACTAGTTTTTTTACGGTGTTACTCTCTTTTTCTTTATCCTGCTGAATGAGTTCCTTTGGGTTTTGTCCTTCGCGACGTAATTCACTAAGTTCAAGAAATCGTTTCTTGGCACTAGCCAAGCTTATGGCTGGATAATGTCCTAGTGTTATTCTGTCAGTTTTGTCAGCTATCTTATAACGATAAATCCACGATTTTATGCCGTTGGGGGTGACTCGAATACCAAAGCCACCACCTTCGTATTCTTCATAACGGCTTGCTTTAGGTTTCATGCCTTTAATGTAGGTATCAGTAAAATTGCCCATTACAGCCTCATCAGATTGGGGTACACTTCGGGGTACACTTAAATTGGTGCTTACATGAAGTTTGTTGAAAGTAGTTGAATGTGATGATATGGTTAAAGCCATTATATATCAAGGAGATTAGGGGATATTTGAAGCTCTTTGATATTTCTTGAAATAGATAATAGATAGCATGGGGTGCTAGTGGTCGAAGGTTCAAATCCTTCCGTCCCGACCAATCCCAGCAAGGGTTTTAAGAGTTTTCCTTTCGTAGCAGTATTCAAGTCGATCCCAATAACGATCCAAAATTATTTTTGTACCCTCCTCAATTTCGCTTTTTTCCTGCATTAGCGCTATGATGCAATTTTAATATAAATGGAGAGGCTTTATTGCTTAAATCATTAATTGTGCAACATGAAATCCGCCTGGTTTATAAGCTTCCTTTGCGGCAGTGCCAGGGGCTTATTGACTCTTTATTTCGATTAATGGGTATCCCGACTTGCATACATATTATAAGGAGAGATTTATGTTGAGATTTTGGCCTATAGTGTTAGGGTTATGTTGTATAGTAAGCGTTACATCTGTTTTCGCGGATATTTCTGTTCCCATGTATACTACTTCAACCTCTGGTACAGGCAGTTCAGTAGGAAGTGTTGATATCACAGAGACAAAATATGGACTGTTGTTCACGCCACATCTGCATAGTTTAACACCAGGTCTTCATGGGTTTCATGTTCATCAAAATCCATCGTGCGGCTCAAGCGGCATGGATGCTGGTGGGCATCTTGATCCAGTTAATACGAATAAACATCTTGGACCATTTAATGATGAGGGCCACTTGGGCGATTTACCTGTTTTATACATTAGCACTGATGGCACTGCAACATTGCCTGTATTAGCACCACGTCTTCGAAGCTTGACGGATATTCAACATCATTCACTGATGATCCATGAGGGCGGCGATAATTTTTCTGATATACCAGAAAAATTAGGCGGTGGTGGCGCAAGAATGGAGTGCGGGGTTGTTAAATAAATAATCAGGCATGGCCTAAGTGATCTTTCCGACATGATTGAATACAATGACCCGAAACATGTTCTGAGGGCGCTAGCCGCCCACTAGGTCTGATTATTGTGCTAATCAGACTTTAGTGTACAGCTCAGATCCAGACTAGATAATACTCGCTTAGCAGAGCCTACTGCTCCAAGCACTCCAACTGCTGCACAAATGTAAGCTCTAGCGCAATGAGTGCCCCTTACCCACCACGGCTGCCCCATCTAAACGTCGTCATTGCTGACCCCATGCCCTAACCAATAATGTCATTTTTTAAAGCACTAAACTGTATATCCAAGGTGCGCAAATACGTGTGCAAAGCCGCATCCTGAATAGGAATCACATGTGCTTGTACCCCTGATTCATTATGATGAGAATGCCAATAACCTGGCGGGGTTACAAACACCGAACTGGGAGCCCAATCTGCTCGAATTGGATCAATGATTTTGCCTTCCTCATCCAGCGCTTTACCAATTAAAGTATAGCAATTAGGCTGGCATTCAACTGCAAAATCAAGCGCAACAGATTGGTGGCGATGTGGTGGCTGCACGCTGCCTGCGGGGACAACACCGAACATTATGACCATTACCGCGAATCACATAAAAGAGCATCGTAGCATGTAAATAGTAACCTTGAGCCCCTCTTTGAACTCAAGACTTTTAGGGACAGAGTTTTCTTTGTCTTGTAGAAAGAACCGCATAAATGATGAACAATGGCAATACAATGGGAAAGAGTATCGGCGCGAGGACAATTGCAACAACTGTCCAAATTGCAAAAACACCCCCTATTATGAGCGCAACCGTGCCAGGAAGAGAGACACTTATCAACACAGCGACGCAGAACATCATAATAGACGCGATTGCGAGAAAAATGCCGACCGCACCAATGATAAGAACGCCACCCAACAAAGCAAAAATAAAATGCCAGCCAATCACCAGTAACAAAATTAATAAAATTAAAAACAATGTCATTTTCTTTCCTTGATAGGTCTGGGTATAACTTACATATTATGCTACATTAATACAGGGTACAACCCTTATGCAAAAGGGTCAGGAATTCTCGCCTACCCATCATCATGCTAGGACAAGATCCTCTAACACTCAAACAGTAAGGGAATATTTTGTTGATCAAAATAAATACGATCTATCCGAGCCGAGACCGTGAGGAAGCGAAGCATTTTGAGCATAAGATGCGTTTACCCTAATCATGCTGGACAATCCACTTCAATTAGGTAAAATGTCGAGTCTCAGCTATTTGTTTTTGTATAAGGGCGCTCATCGTGACGGTTGTCAGAAAAAATATTATCCATCTATGTTTATATATCGGTCTACTCCTCCTCTCTTTCACGGTCAATTCATTCATTTTTGCAGCGACACCTCACACAGAACATTTTCTCAGCACCACCGATATTCATTTTGATCCTTTTTTATCCTGTCAAAATCTCAGGCCTTGCCCTCTCATTGAAAATTTACGTCATGCACCATCAAATCAATGGAAAGCTATTTTAGAGCAACAAGATACTAATGCGCCTATATACAAGAAAGACACTAACTTTATGCTACTTGAATCTGCTTTGAGCGCTTTCAAAAAAGCCGCTGCATCTCAACATCCTCGTTTTGTTTTAGTATTAGGTGACTTACTGGCTCATGATTATCAAGAAAATTTTGCACAATACTCCCACAATAAAACTTTTAGGGCGTACCGAGCCTTCGTCAAAAAATCTATGGAATTTTTGGCAAGTGAACTGGAAGAGGCTTTCCCTGCCATTGATATCTACTATGTCGTTGGAAATCATGATACCTATCATAATGCCTATTCAAGCTATCCCAATCGCCTTTTCTATAAAGATATGGACAAAATATGGACAAAATTAATTAAGGACAAACAAAGGCGTGAGGAGATGCAACAAACATTTCCAAGCGCAGGTTATTATGCGATCGACTTGCCACAGCAGCCTAATTTACGTCTTATTGTGCTCAATTCAGTCTTGTTTTCAAGCGATGCTGAGGGGCTATATGTCACTCATGCTGCAAGAAAAGAGTTACACTGGCTACATGAAGAGTTAAATGCTGCACATACTACGCAAAAGCACGTGATCATTGCCTTACATATTCCGGTCGGAATTGACATTTCCTCCTCCCTCCAAAGCCATCCTTTTAACATTATAGAGCTATGGAAAACTGAATATACTTCTCGTTTTCTCGCAAGATTGGAAGAATATGCCGCCGATATTAGTGTTATTTTGCCCGGACATCTGCATATGGACCGACTCCAAGTATACTCCGCCGCGAACGGACATAGTATTCCTATTATCGGAACCCCTTCTATTAGTCCCATCATAGGGAATAATCCTGCTTTTAAAGTATTTCGTTATAACACGCAATCGTTGCAGATAGAGAATTTTAGCACCTACACTTTGGCATTTGAGACCAATCAATGGCGTAAAGAATATAATTTCAATGCCAGCTATCAACCTAACTGTAAAAACTGTGAAATTATAAATGGGATCAATGCGATAGAACCTACCGGAAATATTGCAGAGCGTTATATACATTTTTACGCAACTGATGCGTTATCGCCAGTTATGCAGCAATTATGGATACCCTATCTCTGGTGTGAAATACATGCCATTACCGCACAAGATTATCAAGCCTGTTTAACTTCGCCTATACCGGAAGGAAATTTCTCTTAAAAATGGCCGCTTGCGGCCCTGCCCAATATTGAGGGTCGGCAAGGCACGGCGCAAGATACCAACGCCTTGTTGGGCTAAGACCACAAGCTATGAATCTCCAAATCAAGCATTATGCTGATGTAAAAACACCAACAACTCCCTCTCGTTGAAATGCATCACATCTTTTTTGATATTATGCGTAACCAAATTCTTCACATGCTTATTTAGGTGCTGAAATAATAGCCCATTCATATGTGGCGCAGCACTCACAATAAGATGTTCATACGTATTCGCACTTCTACCACAGTTTAGCTCTTTGGCTATCTCTCTAGAAAAATCTTCTATTTTTATTTCCTTAGGATCGGTGCGTTGGGAATAAGCGCCGCGTGCCGTACCGCTCGTTTGATAATGACCAGGCTTATCTGAAGTTAACTCACTATCTCTCAGTTTATTTTCAGGATGCTGAATCTCTTTCAGCAACGTTAGTTGATCAA
This sequence comes from Legionellaceae bacterium, assembly GCA_030696465.1. Classification (GTDB taxonomy): domain Bacteria; phylum Pseudomonadota; class Gammaproteobacteria; order Legionellales; family Legionellaceae; genus JAUYSE01. The sequence continues at coordinate 5,578 of JAUYSE010000049.1, read as the reverse complement.
GCCGCTTGCTATAACAATACAAGCGACACATATTAGTATTGGTGGCCAAAACCCAGGTTTCTCGTTGATTAGAACTCATAGTCAATACTCCTTAAAAGTAAACTCACTATTCTCATCACTACCTATCCTGTCATCAAGCCCCCTGGCCTGCTATGGCAAAATAATTAACTTTGCGGTGCACTACTTGGACCACTTTTTCCGTCTGTGGGCGCTGTTTTAATAACCGCAGGCTTAAAATGGGTAAATCTCAATCCAGCAAAAGGGGCATAATCACCTCGGCGGCTTGACAATAAATTAGGCGCAACATGCGTACTCGATGCTTCAAAATCTATAAGGCAAATTTTGCTATCCACAACTTCAAGTTTAGAGGGATTTATATCTTGATGGGCTTGCATATGAAAACTTGGAGCGGCTATTGCCGTAAGTAACTTTTGTACCGCCTCACCTACTTCTTCTGGAGATAACGGCTTCAGAGCCTCCACAAATTGATCGGAGACCTTTTGAGCTTGCGCTAATGCTTCTTGGTTTTTTTTCATGGTACACCCCTAAATAAATAATCTCTGTTTTTTTATGCTACAATATCTACGTTACAATCCCATCATTGGGATCTAATATGGCTAATTATAGCCTACAATGAATTTATTTCAATCAGATTAGGTTAATTAAAATAATTTAAATGTGTCATAGAAAATTGCCTAGCTAACTTCAGGCCCAAACTGGGTTTCCGAGCCACGACCCTGAGGGAGCGGAGTAGTTAAACCGTCGTATTAACTGCTCCGCTCCCTCACGAGGCTGTTGTATAAAACAAACCGTACAGCCAACGTACCGCTTAAAAAACCCCTACGTACCGCGGCTTGTCCGCGGTATCCAGAGATTTTGCATAATACTCGATTTTTGTGTTCACACAAAAATCAATCTGGATCCCGCGAACAAGTCGCGGGACGTCGGAGAGAAGTTATTACAACAGCCTCTCACGGTCGCGGCTCGGACAACACCTCAATGCATCTTTTTCCCATTAGGCACTTTTGACTCCACCGACACTAAACAAATGGCGCCATCTTCATCTGAAAAACCCACTAGCAAAAATTGCGAGGTAAATCCTGCAATATTCTTTTCACCTAAATTGACACAGCCGACAATTTTTTTGCCCATTAACGTTTCTGGCGTATAATGGATAGTCACCTGCGCAGAGGTTTGTAATATTCCTATATCAGGGCCAAAATCAGCCCATATTTTATAGGTTGGCTTTTTAGCTCGTGGAAATGGCTCTGCCTTCACAATCGTCCCTGAACGTAAATCTACTTTTTCAAATTCATCATACGAAATGATCATAGTTAAGCCCTTTTATGCACACACCGCTTCTGGAGCCACCGCGGTATAATGTTTTTCAAGACTAGCTAACAACGTTTGTGGGTTAGAATCTATGCTGGGGATATGCATCTGATGTGGCGCTATAAATCCATGCTGAGTACAGTTCCCAATAAATGAGAAGAGCTCGTCATAGAAACCATCAATATTTAAAAAACCTAAGGGTTTATTGAGTATCCCAATTTTTATGGCGGTCCACGTTTCAAAGGCTTCTTCCAGTGTGCCTAAACCACCAGGCATCACGATGAAAGCATCTGCCTGTTGTTGCATAATTAATTTTCGTTCATGCATTGACTCAGTCAATATCAAACTATCTAGGTTATCGGAGGGTAATTCTTTGTCTATCAAACAGGTCGGTATAACACCCGTCACTTTTCCACCATGCGCCATGGCGGATGTCGCTAACAGCCCCATTAAACCTTGGCTAGAACCGCCATATACTAATCGATATCCTGCAGTGGCAATGACTTGCCCTAACGTAGTTGCTGCTTCACGGAGTCGAGCACTATTACCTAAATTTGCACCTAAATATACGCATACAGATTTCACGGTTGATCCCTCATTAAAAAATCTCAGAGTAAGATAACCTATTTCTTGTCTAAAAGTGAAGCGTCAATGCATAATATTAGCCATTCCCGCGCACCACAAAGCTAGAGCGGGTGACGATGAAGGGGGGCCCCCGTCCGCGCGCAGGCTTTTGCGAGCACGGCGGGGTCCGCAATCGGCAGGACCCGCCTTGCCAATCTAGAAAAAGCGGGAATTCATTATGCGTGTTTACGAAGACCCTTTCTCCGATACGCATTGATACCACTAACATTATAAGGCAGGAATTCCTGGCATGATATTAAACAAGGTATGAATAAAATGTATCGCCCATACCATCGGGATGCGTATTAATCCTCCTAGCACCCCCGTAAATAATAAAAGTACGAGGATAAAAAAGCCAAAGGGCTCTATTTTTAAATAATGTATCGCAAATTTTGGTGGCAGTAGACTGGCGACAACCCGACTGCCATCCAGTGGTGGGATTGGAATTAAATTTAAGATCGCTAACACTAAATTAATGAGAATGCCCGCTTCTCCGGTAAGCACCAAAAATAAGGCCATCATAGACTGCTGTGGTCCACCCATAAAACCTATCTTCACCAGTGAGGCCCACATCAATGCCATCAACAAATTTGCCATAGGCCCAGCAAGTGCCACCAATGCCATGTCGCGCCGCGGATGACGTAATTGATACCAGTTTATCGGTACCGGTTTAGCCCAACCAAACACGAAGCGAAAATCACTCAAAACAGCAATAACAATAGGAACGAGTACCGTTCCTATGAGGTCTACATGTCGTAATGGGTTCATACTCAAGCGACCTAGCGCCTTTGCAGTGGTATCTCCACAACGACTAGCCACCCAAGCATGCGCGGCTTCATGTAAAGTAATCGACAATAAAACCGGGACAATCCAAATCGCAATGGTTTGTATCAGGCTCAGTGTTTGCATATTTCCCTCTATAATTGTGAGTATATACTCTTCGCAAGCGAGTATAATTTTATACCTTCGTAGGAGCCACTGGATCTAATCACCTACCAACGACGCCGCATTCGCGCACGCTTTATGTGTTGGCGTCACTAATCGATCCACCATCTTTGCAAAAGCCCCATTCCCTAAAACATTGGCACAAGTAATCACCGGATCAAATAAAATATACAGCGCAGTTATCAATGAGAGCATTTCTGCGTTGAATCCTAAATGCGTCTCAAGAATAGGAAGCATTACCAGGATACCACCGCCAGGGACTGCCGCCACTGAAAATTTTGCAAATATGAAATACATGACAAAAACGAGGTAATGCAATAGGGTAGGCTCGACCATGCCAAAACTTTTCAATACCGCATAGGCAAGAATGGGTATTGCAAAGCAATCTCCCACCAAATGGATATTCACGGTTGCAGGAATCACTGAGCGCGCAATTTGTTTATTCTTAGCGTTATTCTCAGCACCAATAATGGTAAGCGGCATACTGGCGGCACTCGACATCGTGCTAAAACCACTAATAGCTGCCGGAAGCATATTTTTAACATTACTGAGAAAATCTTTGATATGACCATTGTTGAGCAACCAGTAAGCCAATAAAATATAGCTAAATTGGGCAAGTGCTATCAAGACAAAAATCGCCGTATAATCTTTGATAATCACGCCAATCACCCCATCTGACTGCAGCTTGACCACAAAACCTGCCACAAATAAGGGGATCACATACACTATCCCTTTCAAAACACGACCAATAACACTTTCCACTTTGTTTGCGATAAAGACTGATCGCTCTGGTTGTAACTGTGACGCAACAATCCCCAGAAAAATCCCTATAAACATTGCCTTATCATTTGCCAATAAATGGGGGAATTCTAAAGACCACAAAGCGGTCAATCCCTGTGTTTCTTTAGGTAAAATCATAGACATATCAAAGTGATATATCCACATACCCACATAATGGCTTAAGAAAGTGGACATAAAGTTCGAGCAACAGACCAATACCAGAATCATTCCGATAATTTTAGTCGCTCCTTTAGACAACAATACGGCAGCTTTAAATAATAATCCCAAGATAATAAAGGGTAATAACGACACGATGACGGCTTTAATACTCAAACTCAATGAATATAAGCCCTGTTTAACTATCAGCGGAAGTATAGGATCTAGGCAGATCAGCGCAAATAATACTATCGCCAAAATAAATGGCATTTTACGAAACATAGTTTTTCCTTAATTATATAAAAAACATCATCCTCTAAGGGGGTTGTAAATAGTAAATTTTAAATGGAGATAAACAAGAGAGACCGGCACTAGCCGGTGGTGGTAGTGAGTGTGTGTTTAATAATATTAAAATATTTTTGAGACATCGGCTTAAAATCCAAATTATACTTATTTTTTAAGATTAATTGCTTTATAAATATACAATAATTACCTATACCATCAAATACTACCTTGTTTTTATAATCTACACCAGAAGTTTCAAAGTTGTCCGCAGGACAAGATCATCGAAAATCCAAACAATATGAGCGATTTATCCGAGCCGCGCGCGGCTCAGATAGATCGTGCTGGTTTTACAAGTAAGAGGCGTTTACCCTGCAAGGCGGCCCCAGAGGCCCTTCATTATTGTGATTGTGGTTGCGATAATGCCCGAAATTCATCCTCATCTTGTGAAGTTTTAACTATTGATCGAAGTATTGAATAAGGCAATAGCGGATTAGGTGGTTTAAAAAACAAGGCGTGCACCAGAAATTCATTAACACCCCTATCCTGCAATTTAGACGCATCAGATACCGTAATATATCCACTTCTCAATCCTATCAATCCATATTTTGACAGTGATTTTTCAAGCACTTGATGATCAAGTTTTACAATATCAGATACGGTAAAAAGCCCTTCCCTTAAAGCAGCCAAACCTTTATCTGTCAGCAATATACTTAATAGAGTAATACTCATTTTTGCAACATCAGACGCAACAAGAAGCTTTTCCCTTAATGCCACCAAACCTTTATCTGAAAATAACATATGAAGCGCATTAATCCCCAGTTTTTCCAGCTCAGATAGGGTGAACAGACTTTCTCTTAATCCTATCAAACCATTATGGGACAAAATAGCTTCGAACACATTGAAGTTACAAGCTGAGAGCTCCGATGCGGTCAGCAATTTCTCTCTTAATGCCATCACTCCACTACGCAAAAGTAATGCATAAGACGCATTACCTAAATGCCTATTTCCAAGAGAAAATGCGCTGGACAGTTTAGTTTCTAATGCAGTGCAATCTTCATTTGAAAGTAATCTCTTAAGCTCAACAATGCTCATCCTCGCAATATCAGTAGCGGGAATAGGTATTATTGGCTCACATTGATTAAGCATGATTATCAAACCTCTGCTACTCTATAATAAGGCGGAAACTCCTATATTTTCTTCGAGTGCATTATAAAATACGCATCATCACCTTCGCAATACGTCTTTTACCTACTTGAATTAAATATTCCTGCGATGAAACCAACAATTGATCTACTCCCGAAATCTGCACTTTATCTAATTTTACTGCACCCTGAGCTGCAAGACGAATAGCGGCCGAGGTACTTTCCACGAAACCGATTTTTTTCAATAATTGTGCGATAGTCAAAGCCTGATCGGTCTCCACGATCTGCAACTCGAGATCGTCTGGGATTTCCTT
>JAUYSE010000176.1 GCA_030696465.1 Legionellaceae bacterium | reverse complement strand
TCGACTCTGACCCCATTGATATAAGAAAAAATATTATCTACTTTTCGTGTCACGTAAATCAGTATACAATTGGGGTTTTGGATATGACAATCCATGAGGGATAACCATGGGCTTAGAAGACCCCAACTCTAACAAGCAACGATGGAATGGGAGTGATCAACAACCGCCAGATCTCGAGGCAATGTTGAAGGCGGCGCTTAAAAAAATGAAAGCGTTGTTCCTAGCTCCTAAAAAACCAATAGTGGTAGAGACATCAACACCATCTGGTGACAATGATGCAGACGACCCTAACATGAGCTGGTTGTTTGTCGTTTTTGTTGCGGTTATTGTTTTCTTGTGGGCGGTATCCGGCATCTTTATTGTCGATCCAGCTGAGAAAGCGGTGGTGTTACGTTTTGGAAAATACATCAAAACCGTAGGGCCGGGGCCACACTGGATTCCTCGTCTTATTTGTTCCAAGGTAGTGCAGAACGTCGATCGAGTCTCCGATTACTCTTATTCAGCACAAATGCTAACCAAAGATGAAAACTTGGTATCGGTGTCTTTAGCCGTGCAATATAGAATTGGTGACTTAAAAGCCTATCTATTTAATGTGTCTGATGCACAAGAAAGTTTACAACAGGCAACGTCCAGTGCTTTACGACAAGTTGTTGGACAAACTACGCTTGATCAAATTATTACAGAAGGGCGAGAAGCCTGGGGTAGAGATGTCGATACTTCGTTGACTAAAATTTTAGAGCGTTATAAAACAGGCTTAGTCATCGTAAACGTGTCACCGCAACCAGCGCGCGCGCCTGAAAATGTACAAGAAGCGTTCGATGATGCCATTAAAGCGCAGGAAGATGAAAAGCGCTTTAAAGAACAAGCCTATGCTTATGAAGCACGTGTATTGCCTATTGCCGAAGGAAACGCAAAGCGAATATTTCAAGAGGCGAAAGCGTATGCTGAACAAGCGGTGTTGCTTGCAAAAGCAGAAGTTGCTGAATATGCCGCTTTGTTGCCGCAATACTTGAAAGCGCCAGATATTATTGCTGAGCGAATGTATCTAGAAACCATGCAACAGATTTTATCAAAAACCAGTAAAGTCATTGTAGATACAAAAGCGAATAATATGTTGTATTTGCCACTTGATAAAGCCACTACTTTCAAATCAGAAAGTGCCGCTAATGCCAGCAGCGTAACAGCGTCTAAAGCAGAGAGTGCTGCGCACGAGTCCGATTGGAATGGCACTTGGTTTGATGGTCGGCCTACTGCGCGACTGACAACGCGTCCGACAGAGGAATAAACACATGCGTCCATGGAAAATGTTATTGGGTTTGGTGATGGTTGCGGTTTTATTAGTTTCCGCGTTTAGCTTGTTTATTATTCAAGAAGGGCAAAATGGTATTTTACTACGCTTGGGTCGCTTGGTTTTGAACCCAAGCGGTAAAGTGGTGGTCTTGGATCCAGGCTTGCATATAAAGTTTCCGCTTATTGAGTCTTTTCGGATTTTCGATACGCGCTTACAGACCTTGGCCATTAAGTCTTCACGTATGGTGACCAAAGAAAAGAAAGACGTGATTGTCGATTATTACGTAAAATGGCGTATCGTAGATTTAGCGCAGTATTACAAATCTACCGGAGGCAACCAGTTACAGGCAGAAACTTTGCTAGAACAGCAGTTGAATACTACCTTACGGGCGGCTTTTGGGCGTCGTGCTATTGCAGAGTTAGTCTCTGGTGGCCGAGAAGATGTAATGGATGTGTTACGAGATAAAGCGCAAGAACAAGCTTTTGGTTTAGGTATTCGCGTGGTGGATGTGCGTTTGAAAGGCATAGAGTTACCAGAAAATACCAGCCAAGCGATTTATGAACGTATGCGTGCAGATATGCAAAAAATTGCGAATAAACACCGCGCAGATGGTCAAGCAGAGGCATCGGTGATTCGTGCAACGGTTGATGGAAAAGTCACCGTGGTGTTGGCGCGTGCTCGTAGTGAAGCGCAGCAAGCGCGGGCAAAAGGTGATGCAGATGCGGCGAGTTTATATGCCGATGTTTTTAGTCAAAATAAAACGTTTTTTTATATCTATCGTAGTATGCAAGCATATAAAGCAAGTTTTAAAGATCAGCGGGATATTTTGATTTTAGATGGAAATAGTGCCTTTTTTAAATACTTTAAAGAAGGGCCTCTTCATGCTACTGGAAATACAGTAGCGACCGAGAAGCATTAATCGTTTTATTATTTTAAAGTGGAGTTGTTGAAACTTATGGGTAAGCATGTTGTGGTAGTGGGAACACAATGGGGTGATGAGGGCAAAGGGAAAATTGTAGATAGATTGACCCAGGATGCACAAGTTGTCGTGCGTTTTCAGGGCGGACATAATGCGGGTCATACCTTATTAGTGAATGGTCAAAAAACCGTTTTACGGCTCATCCCGTCGGGTATTTTAAGATCTTCCCACTCTGCGTATATTGGCAATGGTGTGGTTATCTCTTTAACCGCTTTATTTCAAGAAATCAAAGAGCTTGAAGCCAAAGGCATTGAAGTGCGTAGTCGTTTAGGTATTAGTCCGGCTTGCCCGTTGATATTACCTTCTCATGTTGCCTTAGATAAAGCGAGAGAGCAGCATAAGGGCGCGGTAGCAATTGGGACGACTGGTCGAGGGATTGGTCCTGCTTATGAAGATAAAATTGCGCGACGCGCTATACGGGTGGGCGACCTGACGGATGCCGTGCGTTGTCGTTCGCAACTAGAAGCGCTTCTGGAATATCATAATTTCTTATTACGAGAATATTATAAAGTGCCAGAAGTTTCTTTAGAAGAAACTTTAGCGGAAGTCTCAGAATACGCGGGACTCCTGCAACCCATGTTGTGTGACGTCGTGATGGCGATTCATGGGCATCGTGAACGTGGCGACTCTATCTTATTTGAAGGCGCGCAGGGCGTATATTTAGATGTTGATCAAGGCACCTATCCTTTTGTAACCTCCTCAAACACTTGTGTGGGTAGTGTTGTGAACGGTGCTGGATTTGGCCCTTTATATTTAGACTATGTGCTGGGGATCACCAAAGCGTACACCACTCGAGTGGGTGGCGGTCCGTTCCCTACAGAATTAACCGATGAGGTAGGCAGACATTTAGCCGATCGTGGTTGTGAGGTTGGCGCAGTTACTGGCAGACCGCGGCGTTGTGGTTGGTTAGATGCGGTGTTATTGCGTCGTTCGATAGCCATGAATAGTGTCACAGGTCTATGTTTAACGAAGCTTGATGTCTTAGATGGTTTGGAATCGATTGCCATTGCGGTAGCGTATGAAGATACAGATGGTCATCAATGGATGACGCCTCCTTATGCGGCAGAAGCCTATGCACAGATGAAACCGGTATATGAAATTTTACCAGGTTGGAGTGGTTCTACGGCGTCAGTGACCGAGTGGGACCAATTACCTGAAAATGCGGTTCGCTATATACGACGGATTGAAGAGTTATTAGGGATTCCCGTAGATATTTTATCGACAGGGGCAGAGCGGGATGCAACGATGATATTACGTAATCCGTTTGCAGAATAAATTTTTTCGTTTTTAAGGAAGAAATAATGTCAGTTTTACTACATGAAATGGATGCACATGGTATTTTAACCTTGACATTAAATCGTCCGGAAAAACGGAATGCCTTGAGTGCCGAGCTTCTCGAGGCATTATCGCAAGCATTTACAGAAGCCGAAGCGCAAGCCAACGTAAAAGGGATTCTACTTATTGGCGCGGGCTCTGCGTTTTGTGCCGGAGCCGATATCCGCCAGCTATTAGACTTAACCACAGAGGAAGGGTATATCTTTGCTTGTGAAGGCCAGCGTGTTTTTAGTCTATTAGAGTCACTTTCTAAGCCTTCTATTGCCGCGATTCATGGTTTTGCGTTTGGTGGAGGTTGTGAGTTAGCGATGGCGGCGACATTACGGATTGCCACAGCTGATGCCTTGTTTGGTCAACCAGAAGTAAAACTAGGCGTGATTCCTGGCTATGGCGGCACACAGCGTCTCGCGCGTTTGGTAGGTAAAGGCCGCGCATTAGATGCTTGTCTTACTGGCCGAACATTGTCTGCAGAGACCGCATTGGCATGGGGTTTAGTAACAGAGCTGGCACCCGTTGAACAATTAGCACAACGTGCACATGAAATATTACGTGGCATTGTTGCTTTGGCTCCACAGGCGGTTGCGAGCATCATGGATGTGATTCATAAAGGTTATGATCTTCCCTTAGACGAGGCCTTGCATTTAGAAGCGATGCATTTTAGTGCTTTATGTAAAACGGAAGATAAGCATGAAGGCGTACAAGCCTTCCTTGAAAAGCGAGCCCCTGTTTTTCAAGGAAAATAAAACATGCAAGATTTTTTAGAAATACATGAGCATGGTGCGGTTTTACAAATTGTTTTAAATCGACCAGACGCCTTACATGCCTTGAATCTCGAGATGATTGAAGGTTTATATGCCGCACTGCAGTCGGCCGAAAAAAATCCAAAAATTCAGGCTTTATTGATACAAGCTTCTCCTGCACGCGCTTTTTGCGCGGGTGGCGATGTGCGTTGGGCTTATCATACCGGTCTTCGTCGCGATCCAGCGATTCAGACATTTTTTGATCAAGAATATACTTTAAATCATGCGATTTACTGCTTCCCGAAACCCTATATTGTATTGATGGATGGGGCCACCATTGGCGGAGGTGCCGGAATCTCTATTCATGGCAGCTATCCGATTGCAACCGAACGTTTTTCTTTCTCTATGCCTGAAACCGGGATAGGTTTATTTCCGGATGTGGGTATGAGTTATTGGTTATCGCGCTTGCCGGGTGCTATGGGGATATATCTTGCCTTGACTGGGGCACGTTTAGATGCCGACCAAGCCTTAGCCCTGGGTTTGGTGCGTGCGATTTTACCCAGTGCGCAAATTCCAGCGTTTGTTCAACATTTATTACAGGCCAATTGGTCGCATCAAATTCCGCAGTTGGTCGTAGATGCTGCACTATATATGGATGCATCCACTAAAGCCTATGTATTTCCAGAGTGGTTGAATGTGGTGGATCGTTGTTTTCATGCCCCGACGGTCGAAGCCATTGTAGAGGCTTTAGCGCGGGAAACCGGTGATTGGGCGGCAACGACCTGTGCTGAATTAATGAAGAAATCTCCTTTAAGTTTAAAAGTCACTCTTGAACAAATTCGTCGTGCTCAGCATATGACCTTTGCGGAATGTATTGCGATGGACCGAGTTTTATTACGTCATTTTATCCACGATCTTGATTTTTATGAAGGCGTACGTGCCTTATTAATTGATAAAGATAAATCGCCTCGTTGGCAACCTGCCAGTCTTGCCGAGATCACTGATGCTCAGGTAATGTCTTACTTTATGGATTAAGACCTAATCTAACAGGAGTATGAATATGAGTCAAAGTTTTCAGGTCTTATGTGCCGAGTTAGGGCTTCATCCAGAATCGGGTGATGAGCATCAATTACGTATATTACGACAATGGTGCGAAGCACATATTTCTCAAGATATTGTGTATACAGGCACATCGGTAGAACAATACTCGCAATATATTGCGCTTGTAAAAGACTATTTAGAAGTGTTCCAAGAAAACATTCCGGATGAGCTAACCATGTTTGTACCTCAATGGGACGATTGGAGCACCCTGCAATACGCGGCTTATCAAGGATATGATAGATATATCGCGAGTTTATCGTCGGTGGATAGTCGTGCGTGGAATCAAGGCAATGCTGCGGGAATGACGGCCCTGCATTTTGCTGCGTTACAGGGGCATATTCATACCTTAGAACTATTATTGGCGCGTGGTGCCGATCCCCATATCGAAAACTATCAGAAACAATTGCCTATCTACAGCGCCTTGGTATTACCAGTATGGTATGCCGATGGATTAATGGAGAAAAAAGAAAAAATATTTCTATTATTAAAAAATGCAGAGTCGGTGATGCACCCAGATGCAAGTGGAGATACGGTCTTACATTTGATGGCAATGCATGGGTATGAGGCGCTCAGCGCAGAAATAGTCCGTGATTATCCGGCCTTGGTGTTAGAATGTAATCATTGGCGACATTATCCTATTCATACTGCAATCTTGAATGCACAGCTTCCTGTGGCTCGTATATTATTAGCGCTGCCAGGCGTGGCGGAACAGGCCGATGGACATGGTCGAGTGCCTTTACATTATGCGGCTTGTTATGGCTCAGAAGAAATGGTGACGCTCTGCTGTGAAACGGCAGCTGATCGAAATATTCATGATAGTGAAGGAAAAACAGCAAAGATGTTGGCACACGAGCAGCATAATGTTGAAGCGATTAAAGTATTGGGGTAGTGTTTTTATTTCCAGAATTTCTTTTTTGTCTAGTTATAGTCCATACTTATACATAATACCAGCAACTTTGGGTGTGGGTGTAGGTTATGGACGAAATTACGGTGCAGAAGGCGGGGCGTCGTTCTAATTCAGAGTTAGATCTAGAAATGTCGGCGCTGTCTGGAGATATTAAGGTCTTGAACGCGCGTATTAGCGACTATAATACCGTATCTAAGCAATCGCCCTCTGATCCACAGCAAACATGGATTGCCTTACACGATATTCATGCGGCCCAACAAGCGATAGAACAAAAATACTCAGAAGAAATCAAAAATAACTATACCACGTATGGCGCTCAAGTGTATGGAAAATTGTTTGCTGATTTAAAGGCAGGTTATCTTGCTTTAGGTAAACAAGCATTTACGGATCAGCCCCTCCCAGAAAAGTCTATTACCGTAGAGCCTCGTCCGCCTGCTTCTTTTTCAGAAATATTAGCGAAAATGGACCCCGATAAAGTAAACACCTTATTTCAGATTTTATCGAAGAAAAAATTTAGCAGGGATAGTATTCGAAAACTTTACAAACAGCAAGATTCGCCAGAGGCGCAAGAACTGGGCGTGTTTTTAAAAACACATAGTATCTCTTTTTTAGGGGGCGGAAACTCAAGGAATTTTAAGATTAAAGATAATAAAACCGGAAAAGCAGAGGTTTTAAAAGTAGAAAATAAATTTCTGGATACTAAACGGATAGATGAACATAATTTAAGAGCGGGGGCCTTGCAAGGGGTACTTACGCAAGTTTCTGCTCCACGACGTGCACAGTTTTCACGTCGGGATAAGGGTGGTACTTCGATTCGAACCTATGGAACCGTCTGTGTAACAGAATATTGTCCATTAGGAGATTTAGAAAGCCAGTCTAAAAAGCGCCGAAAAAACTCAGAAAAAATAGCTTCTGCTGTACAAATTTATAGTCAAATGGCTCAGATATTGAGAGATACAGAGAAATCTGGATATTTTTTCCCGGATATGAAAAATGCTAACTGGCTACAGGGAGAAGATGGAAAATTACGCATTTCCGATGGGAAGTCTTTGATTGCAAAAGACAAGGGGGTTCGCTCAGAGAAGTCTTATGAAGCAGGGCTGATAAGCTTTCCGGCTGGAGCGGGGTTGTTGCTTAAAACAGAATATATCAGTGCTAATTATATGAGCGGTCAAATTGAGCGTATGTACGAAGATAAATCACATCTACATATGTTGGGGAAAAATTTATATCAGTATTTGACGGGCTGTTCTCTTGAGAAGCTAGGTGCTTTCAAAAATGACGACTCCTATTTTAAAGCCAAAGTATTTCAATCCGAGGACGGCAAGGCTCTAAGAAAACTGATTACAGGGATGGTGTCTGGTTCTCTTACCTTGGAGAAGGCACAAACTGAATTAGAAAAAATTTCCTTGCAGAAGGACTTAAAAGCATTAGAGAAGTTTAAATTTGGTGCAGAAGATACCGAAATGGCTACATTTTTAAGTAGGATGCAATCAAGATTAGCTGCGCCAGACATAACACTTGCAGATTTACAAGGCATAAAATCCGAGATAGATAATATAAGAAATGATCCTGTTATTTCTCAAATAAGACGAACCATCAAAGACTATAAGTCTGGTATTTTTATGGGGGCTCAAGATAAAATTAAAAATATTGAGATGGCGATGGCGAAAATTCCTTTGGCCGAACGTAAAAATATTTTTTCGGACAATCCTAGCTCTGCTGCGATAGCAGTACAAAATGCTTTGGCGCAAAAGCGCTATTTTAAAGGAAAAGAAGAAAAAACGCTGGTTAATGAGAAAGGGGCGTGTCAATCGCCCCAAAATACTGCAAAATCGTTTCAAACCTTAAAAGAGAGAATAGCATTAATACGAGAAAAGGAAACTGCAAAAGCGGCGGCTGTGACTGCGAAAAACACTTCAGAAGCGTTGTCTCCACCTCCTTCGGCGGCCCACTGCGATTAAGTGAAGGAGAGATGAATTATGTCTAGCGCTATTGTATGGTTTCGACAAGACTTACGTTTACGCGATAATCCC
>JAUYSE010000172.1 GCA_030696465.1 Legionellaceae bacterium | reverse complement strand
CAGGATAGTCTTGTATTGCCAGTTGTAACATGGCTGCTCGTTGCTCAGGGCTTGCAGAGGCATCAGCTTTTAATAAAGCGGTTTTACAAGGCATGAGCAGAAGGGAGTCAAAAGCAAGTTGCGTTTTAAGATATTGTGCCGTTTTGAGGTGTCCTTCATGCACAGGATCAAAGGTTCCTCCGTACAATGCTATGCTGGACATGGAATATCTCCTTGCGTCAGCTGCAGTGCGAGGCCACGCAAGGCATCCCAGGCATGGATTCTTTGCTGAGATTTAGATTGTTTATCAATGCGTTGGCACTCAGACAATAACTGTAATAAATGGGTTTCACTATGCCGTTGTAATAATTTTTGATATGCAGGGATGACGCTGCGCCATAGACCAAGTGCTTGACAAGCCGCAGGCCATGCTTGGTGGCGTAAGCGCTGTTTTAAATCAACGTACTGCTGAATATCTTGCGTAAAACTCCAAAGAATTAAGGGTTGTTGCTCCATGCTTTCAAAGTAATCTAGCATATTAAAAAGTGTTTTAAGATCGCCACGTTGATAGGTTTCTTTTAATTCGTAGAGTGAAAAGTAATGTTCAGGATCAACTTGTTGGCGTGCTTGTGAAATTTGTAGTGGGCGATCGTCTGAATAACTGAAACAGAGGCGCTGAATAGCCTGATCACAGGCTCGAAGATTGCCTTGTGTTTGTTGTGCGATAAATGCAGGAAGTCCTGGCTCAAAAGTTTTATGCTGCGCTTGGAGTTGCAAAGTAATATATCGTTGCAGATCAGGGATAGTGGGTGCTTTCAAGGTCCATACACTGAGCGCTGGGTGCTCAGCGAGTGCTCCGAGTGCTTTCGCAGGTAATGCGGGGCATTCTAAAAAGAGGATGCATTTGGGATTGGGATTCTCTAGATATTGTTTTAATGCGGTAGTGATTGCGCGTTCGAGTGATTTTTTTTCAAAGAGTGCATCGATACGTGTGGATTCCGCAAACAGTGAGGGTTGCATTGCTGCTTGCAGGATATTAAACCAATCTTGGCTTTTTTCAAGGATATGAAATGTGCGGGTCCAATTAGAATTTTCGCAACTGCGTTGTTTCGCAATGGCTTGGCGATAATAGTGTAATAAAAAAGAATCATTGCCGGTCAATATATAGACCGCAGCGTTGCTTGCTGGCAACGGGCTAAATAAAGGATTCGGTTTGATGATCACGGAAACTCCCGCCTTATGATGTTAGTGATATAACAAGTTGTTCGGATAAAGGATTTTCGTAAACACGCATAAAGTCATCCTGACGCTCTCACGGCGCGTCCTTGCGCCGTGAAGGTTTACGAAAATCCTTTATCCGAACAGCTTGTTTTGCAGAATTTTTGGCTTGGGCGGGAGTGATTGAGATGATCATTCCGCCGCGGGTCCCTTCATATGAATATGTTCTAAGATTTGATATAGGGCTTTTTCGCGCATTTCATTGGCAATGGTGAGCGTTTCAAAATTGGAACCTAATAAGCGATCATTGTTGACGGTAATAGATTGTGTTAAATGGATAGTTTGTACGGGAATGATGGGCTTGCCTCGAGTATCAATGAGGCTATATTGTAGACTGTATTGTAGATTATATTGTCTGGGCGTAGTGCTGGCACTAATATGCGCTACTTGTTCGTTGAATCCTTCATTTTCTAAGACGAGCCAAAAACGTGCGTGTTCTTTGTCGGCGGTCCGAATATGTTGTGTATCGAGCAGTTGTTGGGCTGCTTGTAATAAGAGCGGGTTGTGGGATTGTTCAACGATAAGTGCGAGGGGTTGTAAAGAAGGAGGCAGCGAGATATCGCCTCGTAAATGAAACCCACAGGCAGAGAGCAGCACAGTACAGAATAGTATGAGCAGTAATTCCCGCTTAATTATTTTTGTGGTAACAAGGCATTTCGATAAAATCCTTTTCGCAAACACGCATAAAGTCATCCTGACGCTCCCACAGCGCGTCCTTGCGCTGTGAGGGTTTGCGAAAAGGATTTTATCGAATACCTTGTTCGGCAAGGCTTCGAGCGTTAGCGGGAATAACTGTCGTATGAGCGCTCTCATGCACGAACCACAAAATTAATGAGATGGCGATGTGCCACAACAATAGACTTTAAAATAGTCTGTTCTTTTAGATGGGGCGCAATGCTTTCTTGTGCCAGTGCGAGTAAGGTCTCTTCGGGCAGATGGATATCTGCCGTAAATTGCCCTCGTAATTTGCCATTCACTTGAACGATAAATACGGCCTCATCGCATTTGAGTGCATTTTTATCTACTTTTGGCCACGGCGCATCAATAATGAGTTTATCAAAGCCAATGGTTTGCCACAGATGGTGCGTAATGTGTGGTGTAATAGGCGCAAGAACGCGTAAGATGATGTGGGTCCCTTCATATAAAAATGCAAAATCTTGCTCATCATTATAAACGTAAGTAGATAATTCGTTGAGCATTTTCATACAGCCAGAAACAACGGTGTTAAACTGTTGGCGCTCATAATCTTGTTGAATTTGCGCAAGTAATTGATGAAGCTTTAAGCGCGCATTTTTCAGAGAGGCCGAGAGCGTTAGGTGATCAGGAAAAGGATGCGTCGATGCATATAAAGAGCGCATGTCTTTTAGTCTATCATGATGTTGATAGATAAATGACCAGAGGCGTTTTAAGAAGCGATAGGCTCCCTCAACCCCTGCATCAGACCACTCTAAGGATTGCTCCGGCGGAGCGGCAAACATAGTAAATAAGCGCGCAGTATCCGCGCCATAGTTGTCTATTAAGGTGTTTGGATCGACAATATTGCCCAAAGATTTAGACATCTTAGTGCCATCTTTGTGAACCATCCCTTGTGTCAGCAAGGCTTTGAAAGGCTCGTCTGAATTAACCAGTCCAAAATCGCGCATTAATTTATGAAAAAGACGCGCATATAATAAATGCATGACGGCATGTTCAATCCCACCAACATATTGATCGACGGGCGTCCAATATTTAGCACGATCATCTAACATGGCGTTGTCTTGTTGCTTACAAGCAAAGCGGGCATAGTACCAAGACGATTCTACAAAAGTATCAAAAGTGTCGGTTTCTCGGAGGGCGTCGTGGTCGCATTTAGGGCATTTCGTATTTATAAATGACTCGCATTGCGCCAAAGGCGAACCATGCCCAGTGATAGTGACGGCTTCAGGAAGTAAAACGGGTAAATCACTTTCAGGTACGGGAACGGTTCCGCAATATTCACAGAAAATCATGGGGATAGGGGTTCCCCAATAACGCTGGCGTGATACGCCCCAGTCACGTAGTCGATATTGAAGCGTGCGCTTTCCGTTGCCTTCTTTTTCGAGGGCATCCACAATGGCTTGTGTGGCGTCTGCGCTGGAGAGCCCTGAAAAATCACCAGAGTCTTTTAATATTCCAAGTGCGGTATAAGCACTTTTTTGATAATCATGCTCACCCTCTAAAATAACTTTTAGGGGAATGTGATAGTGTTGTGCAAATTCAAAGTCACGCGCATCGTGCGCAGGAACACCCATAACGGCACCGGTGCCATACTCCATGAGTACGTAATTGGTAATCCAGATAGGGATTGGTTCTTTTGTGAAAGGATGAATGGCTTCAAAACCGCTGAAAATCCCGGTTTTTTCTTGGGTGGCCAAATCGGCCTCGGCAACACGTACACCGCTTTGTGTCTCAAGATAAGTTTGAATAGCAGCGTCTTTTTCAGCGGCTTTTTTAGCAATAGGGTGATGCATAGAAATAGCGAGATAAGTAACGCCCATCAGGGTATCGGCACGGGTGGTATACACTTTTAGTGTTTTCGTGCAGGCAGGGATGGTGAAGTGAATTTCGCAGCCTTCTGATTTACCTATCCAGTGACGTTGCATTTGTTTAACTTGCTCTGGCCAACCATCGAGGCTGTCTAGGCCGGTCAGCAGTTCTTCTGCGTAAGCGGTGGTTTTAATAAACCATTGAGAAATTTCTTTTTGCTCAACGGGAGCACCGGAACGCCAGCCTTTGCCATCAACGACTTGCTCATTCGCTAAGACGGTTTGATCCACCGGATCCCAGTTGACGCGGGCATTCTTTTTGTACACTAAACCTTTTTCATAAAGCTTCAGGAAAAACCATTGCTCCCAGCGATAGTATTCAGGATCACAGGTCGCAAATTCACGTTTCCAATCGTAGGCATTGCCGAGGCGCATAAATTGCGCTTTCATACTGAGGATGTTTTGTCGGGTCCATTCTGCAGGGGGAATACCATGTTTAATGGCGGCATTTTCTGCGGGAAGACCAAAGGCGTCCCAACCAATCGGTTGCAGTACATTTTTACCCAAACTACGTTGATAGCGGGCAATGACATCGCCAAGGGTATAATTACGCACATGCCCCATATGCAAAGTGCCACTGGGGTAGGGGAACATGGAAAGACAATAAAATTTTTCTTTATGTAAGTCTTCCGTCACTGAAAAACATTGTTTTTTAAGCCAAAGTTGCTGGGCTTGTTCTTCAATCTCTTTTGGAATATAGCTACTATCCATACGACTTCATTTTTCTATGCTAGGTGGGTTAGGATACCCCTTCTTTTGATGAGGAGCAAGAGGATCGAATTAAAAAATATGTTTAAAAATATACTATACTTTCAAGAAGAGGTATTTTCGTTATATTAGTGGAGGTTGGTATTATGGCAAAAAGAACCGCTGGAGGCCCAGTAGAAACTGGCGAGGAAATGAAAGTAATACCAGATAAACAAGCGACACCGAGCGTTTTGCCCGGGGGGCAGGCGCCTGCATCTTCTGTACCACAGAGTAATCCGCCGTCACTTGCGGACTCTGCTAAGCAATTTCGTTCCCCCAATTTTGCTGCGCAAGCACCTAGTCCTTCGGCTCTTACTGCTAAACCATCTACACCCACTGAACCAGAGCCAGCAGCAAAAAAAGCCAAAGAAGTTGAGGTTGCACCACCTAAAAAATCTAAAGACGTCTCTGTTAAAAGTGATAATGATGCGCTTTTAGATGCCATGATTATGGCCTATATGAAGAAAGCACAAGAAGGGGGAAAATACAAAGAAGGATATAAAAAACCTGAGAAATCAAATGGTATGATCCAAATGAGTTTCCCCAGTGAGAAGGATGCGATTAGCTTCTTTAAGGAGCAAGCGGCCCAGCCAGGTCAGATAATGAGTATATTTAATGAAAAAAATGAATTGCTTGCTTATAGTAATGGAGATGGAAAACTACGTCATCCGACCGGAAAAGAATTTCAAGAAGGCGATGGATTTAAACCCGATCCAAAGATTACGCAAGATAATTTTAAAATGCCTCGACCAGGAAAAGATCCAGAGATAAGCGCACCTGTTTCTACTGAAAATAAGGCAAAAGAGGTAGATCCTGCCGCAGCGCAACCTCTTGCAAAAAAGGCAAGTGGTGAGCAGTCAGCAACAGCGGAAGGGGATGAGGCGGCAGTTCGGAATGATAATGATTCATCAGCAACATTATAACAGAGGATGAGAAAGCGATCTGTTTATCCGCGTCTCCAGGGATTCCAGAATAATAGAATCATACTACACAGTATCCAAATTGGGAGGTTACCCCATTGTACCCAAGGGGTACTGCCTTGCATGGGTTGAATGTTTCCGGTGAGAATACCATCGGTAAACGCAGCGAGTTGTTGTACGGTCTGTCCTTGTGCATTAATGATGGCGGAGAGTCCGTCGTTATTAGAAACGACGTGATATCTTCCTGTTTGTAGTGCTCGTACTTGTGCCATTTGTGCTTGTTGATACATCGCAAGTGAGTGCCCAAACCAACCATCATCACTGATGGAAATAATCCAAGAGGCTTCAGGAAGTTGTGCCCGTAAAAGATGATCATAGGCGAGCTCATAACAAATGAGGCTGGCCAAGGGCTGATTGGCAACGCGTAGTAAAGGTTGTTGCTTGGGACCGGCGCGTAATTGTGGGTTAGGGATGCCAATATAATCAGTAAATACGCTAATCCAATGGGGAATATATTCGCCAAAAGGAACCAATTGTTGCTTATAATAAGAACCGTCAGCATCCCCTATAATTTTCATCGTATTGTAAAATGCGTAATCTTCACTGTCGATAGATTCGGGAATGCCTAATAACAGCGAGCTATGTTGCTGTTGGCTTTGTTGTTCCCAGGCATCTAAAGTAGAGGTGATATAATTTCCTGGTAAGGGAATGGCGGATTCTGGGAAAATAATTAGATCTTTGGGTAATGTTTGCTGAATATTTTTTTCATAGCGATGCATGAGTTCCCAGAAATAAGCACTGTCCCATTTATCGCGCATGGCCATATTCGGTTGAATAATGGCAACAGACAGCGGTTTTTGATCGGGATGCGTCCAATGTATATTGTGTAAACCATAGGGGGCAAAAATGAGAGCAAAGAAGAGTCCAAGCCATGCTGCTGGCTTTGCAGCGCGCGCATATTGCGCCAAACAGACACCAGTGAAGCAGGTATAGAATCCAGTACCAAAAACACCGATACAAGGGAGCAGCGATTGCAAAGGTGAATCCATCTGACTATATCCAAGTAACAACCATGGAAATCCTGTGCATAAAAAAGATCGTAAAGCTTCGAATAGCACCCATAGCGCAGAAAAAACGGCGGCAGACTGTAATGGTTTTTGTGTGGATATCCAGGGTTTGTATCCAGCACAGACGGCTAAACCAGCGGGAAATAGACTCAAATAAGCGATAAAAACACCCGTGATCAGTGCGGAAAGCAGCGGATGTAAGTGACCATATTCATGAATACTAATAAATACCCAAGAAACGCCGAAGCTGAAAAACCCTATGCCATAATGAAAGCCAAGAGAAAAAAGTGCACGCAGACGTTTGGGAGGGTTTGAGAGACTTATTTTGAGAGTAGCATTATATAAGAGCGCAATAGATAAAAAACCAATACCGGGAAGATGAAAAGGAGCAAACGCTAAAGGTAGTAATAGACCGGCGAACAAACCTATCCAACGGCTGGAAAGGCTGATAGTAGAAAACCTTGGTGAAGATAAAGTTAGACTTTTGAACATCATATAAATGGTTTTTTCGCGCTCCTAGGATGAAGAAGCGTAAAGCGAATACACGCTTATGTCAATCTTATGTCAGGGCAAACGCATCTTATGAGTAAAATTAGCATGATCTATCCGAGCCGCGACAGTGAGGGCATGGCTTTACACACAAGTAAAGCCACTATGTCAATGAATTCCCGCTTTATCTAGATTGGAAAGGCGGGTCCTGCCGAGTGCGGACCCCGCCGTGCTCGCAAAAGCCTGCGCGCGGACGGGGGGCCCCCTTCATCGTCACCCGCTATCGCTTTGTGCTGCGCGGGAATGCTTATTTAGATGACGGAATTCGCAATCGGCTATATCATTATCCACAAGTCAGTTCTGCGTTTTTTCGGTTGTTATTTCAACCACCTGTGTTTGCTTATTACCACAGGTGTCGTCTCGGGCATTAAGCTGTCTCTTGGTCACATCTATATTCCAGACTGTTTGCGTTAATCTGGCGCATACTGCCAAGGTCTAGGCACTGTTTCGAAGGGGGTTGGCGAGTGTGTTGCCCGAGCCGCAGGCTCTTCAAAGTATTCGGCATGATGTAATAATAGTTCTAATTCTTCTGGAGAGAGCGGTGCACCAGGATTCAGGCCACGCAATGTTTTATGTATGTTGTGTCCAGGTGCGTTGCTAAAGCCTTGTTGTAACCAGCGTACGGCATTGTGACTGGTTTTCCCTAAAAGCAGACGTAAAATATGGCGATAAGGACTGAGGGTGAGTCTTGGCGTTGAAAAGTCGATATGACCGCCAACTAACGGGGTGATGGGATAGTGTTTTTTAGTGGGATGCCCAGTATGTGCAGTTTTAAAATGTTGTTCGTGTCGTTTGAGAAAGGATTCAATGGGTTCTCTATAATGAAGAGAATGCGCGTGGCGTTTTCTGATGTGTGAAGATAACAGCCGAGAAAGGATGCGGTGTCTTAAGAGTTGCTCATGATGTTTGTGTTGACGAAGGCTAGTTGCTTGCGCGCTAGAAGGCTGGCGTCGTAAACGTCGCATGATATGTTCCTCAAATGAACGGTTATATCTTATTAAGGGTAGAATATCATCGGAGTTTTTTCAAATAAATAGAGAATTTACTGTGAAAATAATTTGGTACCGGGGGTGGGAATCGAACCCACATGATGTCACCATCACCGGATTTTGAGTCCGGCGCGTCTACCAATTCCGCC
>JAUYSE010000115.1 GCA_030696465.1 Legionellaceae bacterium | reverse complement strand
CTTTTCGAATAAAGGGCTTTCGTAAACCTTCACGGCGCAAGGACGCGCCGTGAGAGCGTCAGGATGACTTTATGCGTGTTTACGAAAGCCCTTTATTCGATAAGCCTTGGTACCACTAATATAATTAGGCGGGAATTCATGAAGCAACAGCAGGGCCGACAATTCAAGATGAGCCCGAAATAAAGATGACTTCGGCACTATTTTAGGCTCATTCTTAGATTCGAAAATACTGGGTGTATTGACAATTGCTCCGGGCTTTCGTAAAAATATATGACAAAGGGGTTACGTAACAAAGCTACGGTGTTATAGTAATTATGTCATTACCTTCAATTAGAAAATAATTATGAAATTCATCAAACGTATTAAAAAATTGCTTGCCAATGAATTTAGTCTGATTGAGGGTAAAGCTGATAATTCTGAAATCGATGAAGCTATTCAACAAGGGGCAACAATTAAAGGCCCCGTTGCATGGGCATTAATCTTCGCGATTTTTATTGCCTCCATTGGTTTAAACACTGACTCTATTGCTGTAATCATAGGCGCCATGCTTATTTCACCTCTCATGGGACCGATAATAGGCGTTGGTTACGGATTGGGAGTGTTTGACTTTGAACTATTGAAAAAATCTTTTTTCAATCTTGGTCTTACTGCATTAATCAGTGTATTAGTTTCTGCGTTTTACTTTTGGCTAACCCCATTATCAGCGGATCAATCCCAACTTCTTGAACGAACTATGCCTACTATTTGGGATGTTATCATTGCGTTTTGCGGCGGAATGGTAGGGGTTATCGGGGTCACTCGCAAACAAAAAACAACCATTATTCCTGGCGTAGCCATTGCAACCGCATTAATGCCCCCACTGTGCACTGCTGGTTATGAGCTTAGCCAATGGAACAAAGATTTATTTGCAGGCGCATTGTATTTATTTACTATTAATTGCGTTTATATCGCTTTCGCGACTTCAATTGTCGTTTGGCTTATGAAATTACCGCATAAACAATATGTACAAAGTTCGTTAGCGGTCAAAGTCAAGCGGAGATTGTATCTGATCGCTTTTGTCACCATGTTACCCAGCATCTATTTGACAACGACCCTCGTAAAAGATGAAATTTTTATGCATAACGCACGCCAGTTTGTTAAAAAAGAATTTTCTTTCCCAAAAACATATATTGCAAATGTACAATTTTTACCGAAGTCAAAGCAAATAGAAATTCTTTTAATTGGACATCCGATCGATCAAAGTGAAATACAAAAAATTAATAGCCATTTAAATAATACTGGCTTATATAATGTATCTCTGGTTATTCATCAAGCAGATGATGATCAAAATAAGTTCCCCAAACTTAAACCGAACATTATGCATAATAAGTTCTATCAAAGCACCATGCATGAACTGAATAGACTTGAAATGGAGATAATTAAAATTCAATCTGAACTTGATAAGGTTGAGCCTTCCTTGAAGCCTCTGCATTGAGAATGCGATTATATCTGTGCAAGGTATAACTCTTCGCACTTGAGTTTTCGGCGTTGTTGCAACCTCGCTCGCCATCGATACATGTACTGCACGTACACTTCCTCAACTCGCAATTTTGATCTATCTAATTTGACAGGCCCATGCACTAACCATATGAATCGCAGCTTTGCGACTTTTCTTATCATAAGAGCGACGAGCTTATTTACCATCAATGGCTACGATTTCTCCATCTGTTATTTTAGCTAAGGTGTATTTGATCATAGATAAATGTTATTTAAAAGATTTTGATGATCTTGCCCTGGATATGGGAGAGGAGACAACCCGTTTCAATTTGCGTTATGATAACATGGTGTGAATTCTCCCTTTACTACAGGATTATATATGGCACAGTCTAAAGATTACTACAGTATCATGGGTCTGCAAAAAAGTGCATCTGATAAAGACATTAAAATGGCCTATCGTCGTCTTGCCAGAAAATATCATCCGGATCTCAGTAAAGATCCTAACGGTGAAGAAAAATTTAAAGAGCTCGGACAAGCGTACGAGGTTTTAAAAGATCCTGAAAAACGCGCAGCCTATGATAAATATGGCGAAAACTGGGAACACGGAGCCAGCGCTCAGCAGCAGCAACAATCCTACGGGCATTATGCACAACAACCCCCACCCAATACAGCCGACTTCAATATGGGGGAAGATTTTTTTGAAACTTTATTTGGGCATGCGCGTCGCCGTCAAGCCCCCTCTATGGCCGGTGAAGATTATCAAGCCAACCTAAGCTTAACGCTCGAAGAAGCCTTTCATGGTACTACTCGACAACTTGAAATACCTCTCCAGAATATCGGTTCAAATGGGCAAGTTCAAGCCAGTACACAAACGCTGAATGTCAAAATCCCTGCTGGCGTCAAACAAGGACATAAAATTCGTCTTGCGGGCCAAGGTGCTCCTGGATTCAATCAGGGCCCCAAAGGTGATCTCTATCTCAATGTGCATTTTCAAAAACACGCAATCTACGAAGTAAAGGATAATCACATTTATCTTTCTCTGCCGATAACTCCCTGGGAGGCAGCACTAGGTGCCACTATCAAAGTGCCTACACTTGCAGGAGCCGTCAATTTAAAAATACCAAAAGGCGCACAGAGCGGCCAAACCCTACGCTTAAAAGGACGCGGTCTCAGCAAAAACGACGATCAATTAGTGATACTCAAAATTATGATCCCCGAAGCCAATACTGAAGCCGCAAAAAAACTATATGAAGAAATGGCGCAAGTCATGCCTTTTAACCCACGCGCGAACCTGGGAGTATAATCATGCAAACTACCCTTATAGCTACTATTATTGACGAACATACCACCTATACTTTTGTTGAAGTGTGCCAACAACTTCATATCCCTGAAGCCTTATTACTTGAAATGGAAGAACATGGGTTATTTACACCTATCATCTCCAATAAGCAACATTTGCTCAATCAACAAGCATTACAACGCATTGAAGCGGCTTGTCGTTTGCACCGTGATCTAGAAATAAATTTAGCTGGAGTGGTTCTTGCACTTGAATTATTGGATCAATTAGAAGAGTTACAGCAACGTTTGGCAATATTAGAGCGTTGAGCATCCGAGCAGCATTTTAATTTTTCCGCGCTCTCTCGGTCGCGGCTCGGATAAATCGCGCAAAATATGGGCGCGATGTGCATTTTCCATTACCTTGTAGGAACTCACTCGCTATCTTGCATGCAACTTGCTATACTTAAAAATCACAATAGCGCTCATTTTCATGAATATATGTCAAAGAAAAAATCTGAAAACAATGAAAAAATTATTATTGAAGGGGTAACCCAACAAGGTAAAACCTTTCGGCCAGCGGATTGGGCAGAGCGCGTCAGTGGAAGTATGGCTACTTTTCAAAATCGCCGTATACAATACTCCCCTCTTCTGCAGCCCAGCACCAATATCGAAGGCTACAAATGCATCATTCTTGATAAGCGTTTAAAAACTCAAAATCCAGAGATGTATGAGTCTATTTTAAAATTTGCAAAAGAAAATCACTTGAAAATTTGCGGTGAAGATAATGAGTAGCCTACCTTAAGAGGCGGACAAACCTAAAAGCGTTTCTATTTTTTTGAACAGCCAGTCTAATGTCGCCAATGTTCCTGTAAAATTAAAAGCGAGAATACCCCCGAATAAAAAAGCAAAACCTTTGGGGCCATGTTGCACCCCGGGTTCGCTAGCATGTGCTATTAAAGCACATCCTCGAACCACCCATATAATTCCCATCGTTTGTAAGATAATCCGTAAAGCTTTTTTAGTATCAAATGGCGGGACACTTCCATATTGTAAAATACTGCTATTTCCATAAAACGTGTTTGACAATATTGAGAGGGTATAAGGCAGAGAAATAAATACTCCCGCAAAAAACAAATAAGCGAGAGGAACCATCAGTGGCTCTTGCCCCTTACTATCCGCGTGCTTTTTAAGGCAAATCAAACCCCAATATCCGAAAAACAACCCCAAAATAAAGGTAAAAACATATATCAGCGTACGTACTGCGCCCATGCTATTTGCTAGATTTCCCAGTGCCTGCGCCCAATCGAACATGGTCATGGCGTAATTCCTTAGACGAATAACGAATAATATCGTAATATATGACTTTTCATGATACGGAGCAACTATGTCCCTGTTGCCTTTTTCTGCCGTTCTAGAGCATAGCGCTATGCTCACTGATGCGGTCAAAACATTCACCTGGCGTATTGAAAAAGACAGCACCTTTCAATATCAGCCTGGTCAGTTTATTACTTTACATTTAGAGCATCAAGGAAAACTCTTAAAACGCAGTTATAGTATTGCGAACTTCCCTCAAGAAAACAATACTATTGAATTTGCTGCCAGTTTTGTTCCAGATGGTCCGGCCAGTCAGTTATTGTTTGCGCTCAAGCCCGGAGCAACGCTCTCTATGACGGGTCCTTTTGGACGACTCCTATTACCGACGGATTTCGCTCCAGTTCAACGTTTTATTTTGATAGGCACAGGCACAGGCGTTACCCCATATCGCTCCATGTTGCCCCTCCTACACCGTTTTTTGATGCAAGAACCTAAGCTCAGCGTCCATTTTTTACAAGGCACACGTCTTCAACAAGAAGGCTTATATGTGGATGAGTTTCTACAATTTTGCGAAGAACATCCCCAGCAAGCGCGCTTTTCTTTATGCCTCAGCCGAGAACCACGCGAAAACACATACGCTCAACATATTCACTTAGGATATGTACAATCATTGTTAGCACAACTTACCCTACATCCGAATCAAGATAGAGTGTATTTATGTGGAAATCCCGGTATGATAGACGACTGTTTTCAGTATCTCAATCAACAAAATTTTGAGAGCAAAGCCATTATACGTGAGAAATATATCTCTTCTGGAAGTACTGCTTTAAAATAAGGAAAATACTATGAGTAACTATACTGAACTTTCGAACACTATTGAATATTTAACACAACCCGGCCATGGTATTTTAGCTGCGGACGAGAGCACTAACACCATTGGTAAGCGATTCCAATCTATTGGAATCGAAAACACCGAAATTCATCGTCGTGATTATCGCCTCCTACTTGCAGAAACACCAAACCTAGAAAAATCTGTTCATGGTGTTATTTTATTTGAAGAAACACTGGAACAATCCAATAAACAAGGACTCTCTATTCCACAGATTTTTGCTGATCAGGGTGTACTTCCCGGAATAAAAGTGGATAAAGGTACGATTCCTTTAGTCAATACCGATAATGAACTCATTACCCAAGGTTTAGATGCCCTCACTGAGCGCCTCACGCATTATAAAAAGCTTGGTGCAAAATTTGCAAAATGGCGTAACGTCTATACCATCAGTGAAACTACCCCAAGTGCACAAGCCATGATTGCCAATGCCGAAGTACTTGCCCGCTATGCCGCAATTTGTCAGTCCTTAGGAATTGTCCCTATCGTTGAGCCTGAAGTACTGATGGATGGTGACCATAGTATTGAAGCCTGTGCTGCCGCGACCGAAATGGTACTCCATGAAGTATTCAAAGCACTCTATGTGCATCAAGTCGATCTTGAAAATATCTTATTAAAACCAAATATGATAACTGCCGGAAAAAACCACCCTATCGATACCAGCACCGATGACATTGCTTTCATGAGCATTGGCGTGTTTCGTCAACATGTTCCTGCTGCAGTTCCTGGTATTTTCTTTTTATCTGGCGGGCAAACCCCTCAAGAGGCAACCCTACATTTAAATACCATGAATAGCTTTGAGCCACATCCTTGGATCCTCAGCTTCTCTTATGGCCGTGCCTTACAAGAAGAGTGCCTCAGCACTTGGCAAGGACATGCTGAAAATAAAGAAGCCGCGCAAGCCGCTTTATTGCATCGATGCCAACTGGTGAGTCAAGCGTGTTTGGGAGAATACGACCCTTCGCAAGAACAAAAATCTGCGAAGTCTACTGCCTAAAAAATTAGCACAATCTATCCGAGAAGCGGAGCTTTGTGAAGCATTAAACTGCTCCGCTCCCTCACGGTCATACTCTTATACATAAGTATAAATCCATGTAAAATTCATGTTTTTTGCATGGAATTTATATGGACAATTGTGAATGGATTATCAACGAGACCAAAGAAGCAAACTTTGGCGATAAACGACTAG
>JAUYSE010000105.1 GCA_030696465.1 Legionellaceae bacterium | reverse complement strand
CTTTTCGAATAAAGGGCTTTCGTAAACCTTCACGGCGCAAGGACGCGCCGTGAGAGCGTCAGGATGACTTTATGCGTGTTTACGAAAGCCCTTTATTCGATAAGCCTTGGTACCACTAATATAATTAGGCGGGAATTCATGTGGGAATGACTGTGGGGTCAAGTCACGACCACCGCTATTTTCTCGCAAAAGATAGCGGTGGATACGTAAGGTGAGTTATTTACCAAACTCCATTGTGTGAAGATGCCGTCTCGGGTTGATCCGTTGAAATTCTGGATGAAGCAGGATTATGCTGCCTCTGTCTGACTGAGGGGGTATTGCTTGCAGGGGGAAGATGCTGCGAATATAGATAAGGCTGATGTTGGCCGTTATGATTCTCATGGCTTTTTCGAGTGGGGAGAGCTCGTTGAGTATTGTTTCTCGGCGCAAAAAATCCCTGGGTATGCGTCTCTCCATAATGTTGTGCTTGAAAGTGGCAAGTTTTCGCTAAAAAATAAGTGGCAGGTACGAGATTATATAAGTCTCCCGCTTTCTGAGATAGTTCTCTTACCAATGAAGGAATATGCAAGTATTTTAACGCGTACGCATTGTAAAGTGATGCCATAAACAAGGGTAGTTGCTCCGTAAGCAAATGAATATTTTCATATGCTAATACAGTGCATATATCTTGTAGAACACTCTCCCTGTTATTGGAGGTTGGGTGTATTTGTAGATAGTGGGATAAACATTGTTTAATGTGTGCTACATGTAATGTAGAAGGTAGTTGCATATAGTAAAATGCAGCGTATAGGTAGGCATGAGGTGCCCTGTTTTTTTGAGCAAGGGCTTCAAAAATGACAGCGGTGTAGTAGCTGTTTTCTGTTGCGAAGTACTCAGCATTGTGTTGTGCTAACGCTTCATCCTGTTCAATGAATTGTTTTACGCATTCCATGATGCGTTGATGCCAGTGTTGTTTAATTAAGAAGATCTCTGCATTACGCATGATAAATAAAGCGTGGTAATAGCTTGCTTGACTCCACCATCCAGCGGGGCTTTCTATATTATTGCGGGAATAATAGCGGGCAATTGCTTCTGCAAAAAAGGCAGCAGTCAAAGGCTCCTCAACCAGATTAAGGGTTGAGTAGTCTGATAAGACATTTTGTGGATGCTCATGCAGATAGGTTAAGAGCGTTTGTATGATACTGTCGCATTGTTGCTGAAAAATCTCTATGTGTGGGGTTGGTTTAGCATGTAGTGTTCTAATGAGACGCTCAAAATCGGTTGCACAATTACGTTGGTGTCTTTCAACAGAGATGCTATTATTATCTGGCATATTAAGTCCTATTCTCACGATTGGTTTGCTTGACTATATTATAATCAAAGAAAGCTGGTCAACAAAAAACTCGCCCAAATAATCGGCATGATGGGTTTTTTTATGTTTTTTGTAAATCAATAAGGATATAAAGTATGGGCTTTAATGGAGTTCAAAAAATCACGTATGTTATGTTATTCCTCTGGAGTGCCTGGTTACACGCGAGTAGCATCCCCTACACAGTATTATTTACGGGAGAGGATGGAAACTCCTATTTTAAAAATGGAGAGTTACCATTAAATCTCGATAAAAATGGCGGGATGTACTCACCGATTGCCGTTGAAAATGTGGTTTTCGGTAAGTCTCCGATTGAACAACAAAAATGGCATAATACACCGCGCAAAATGTTTATTATTGTGTTATCGGGCGTGATGCAAATTCAAACCAGTGGGGGTGAGATTAAGGATTTCGAAGCGGGTACTGTATTATTAGCAAACGATGTTACTGGGAAAGGACATCTTACGCGTGCTTTACATGAAGAACCTGTAAATTACCTAGCGGTACCTCTTATTTCAGAGACGAAATCATAAGGTCAATACTCATGATACGTCGTTCCCGAGATGATCAATGCTCATCGGCTCTAGAGGAACAATCATCCACAGAATCAGATATACTATAAATGACGATCCTGCTAAGAGTAGCAACAATATTGCAATCAGACGAATGACGGTGGGATCCATGCAAAAATGCTGTGCCAAACCACCACAGACGCCAGCAAGCATGCGCTCTTTTCTGGATCTATATAATTTACGGTACGGGTAATTGTTCATGAGAAAGGTGAATCACCAGAGAGGACAAGCCTAAGAGTATAAAAAAAATTTGCAGAAGTTACTAGACTTTGACCAGAGCAAAATCATCTAAAGCGCAAATAGTATGGAAATTTTTTTTCGTTCAAAATCAGCGCGATCTATCCGAGCCGCGACCGTGAGCGGAGCATTTTTGAAACATTAAAATCTCCGCTCCCTCACGGTCGCCGTTCGGATAGATCGTGTTAATTTTAATCACTCACCTTAAGTTTTTCTTGACAGCCAGAAGCCTACGTCCTGCGGCTTGTCCGCAGGATCCAGGGATACGAAGAGCATAGGTCTCCGAATAGCTGGATACCGCGGACAAGCCGCGGTACGTAGGGGCTTTTTAAGCGGAACGTAGGGGCTTTTTAAGCGGTACGTAGGGGCTTTCAGTGCATTGAGCGTGTTTTTAAGTGAATTCTAACCACAAAGGGGAATGATCCGAGACTTCGTCCTCGAGTACTTTAAATTCGTGGACCATAATCTCCGGGGAGACAAGCACATAATCGGCAAATTTTTCATCTTTAGGATATAAACTAGTGCGTGTTGAGATGACATGATTGGTTTTAATAAGATTGTACATTCCTTGCTCTAGCATCTCTAAGCTTTTGGTATCCGGTCGTAAATTGAAATCACCACATAAAATTTTAGGGGTGTTCACTTGATCCATGAAGGCTTTAATGCGTTTTGATTGCGCGAGTCGTTCCTCGCTATCGGTTTTGCCTTTGCCATTCCACAATCCATGTACGTTTAGAATGGTATAATTTTTTTGATTAAATTTACATTTTAACCATTGTAGATTTCTGGAATGCGTAGGGCCGCGACCTTGATATTCTGGATTATGATGAATGCTGGTTTCGCCCTCAGTTAACACATCAATAGACTTTTTGACAAAGGTGGCTATACCATAAGTATTATTCACCACTGGTCTAAAGAAGCCTTGGTGTTCTGGCAGGTGCGCCGCTAGCTCAGAAAAAATATTAAGATGGTTTTGTCTATCTTCGTTAGACACTTTGTGTGGCGCATTATGATAGACTTCTTGTAGGCAAAAAATATCAATATGTTGGTGTTTTTTTATAAACGCTAATAGTGGCTCTATGAGGTGTCCGCCCCATATATTGAGGGTGATAAGCTGCATTTTTAGGCCAAATTTATAATGGTAAGCGTTAATGTATCAAACCTTGCGGTACTTGTCATGGTGTTTAAGGAGGACCTATGCTAAGCAAAATTGCAGTGATTCAAATGTGTTCATCTGATATTTTGAGGGACAATTTGGAAAGAGCCCAGGTACTTATTACGGAAGCCTCAGAAAACGGAGCAAAATGGTTGGTGCTTCCCGAAAATTTTGCGATGATGGGGGATGTCACTGCGCAATTGCGCTATAAAGAGTCTTTTGGTGCTGGACCCATACAAACTTTTTTGGCGGAGCAAGCGCAAAAAAATGACGTATGGATTGTTGCGGGGACTATACCTATTGCAAGTGCACAAGATAATAAAGTCAGGGCAGCTTGTTTAGTGTTTGATGCGCAGGGGAAATGTGTAGCGCGATACGATAAAATACATTTATTTGATGTAACGGTCTCGGCAGCGGAAGTGTATCGAGAATCTGATACCACAGAGCCAGGTAATCATATTACGGTACTAAATACGCCATTCGGCACCTTGGGATTAGCCGTTTGTTATGATATTCGCTTTTCAGAGTTATTTCGTTGTTTGTTGCAGCAAGGAGCTGATATTATAGTGCTTCCGGCGGCGTTTACCGAGACTACCGGCAAAGCCCATTGGGAGGTTTTAGCCAGAAGTAGAGCGATTGAAAATGGCTGTTATTTTGTTGGCGCTTGCCAAGGTGGAACGCATGCGAATGGGAGAAAAACCTATGGGCATTCGATTGTGGTTGATCCTTGGGGAAAAATTCTTGTAGAGAGTCAGCATGCTGAGATAATTTACGCATCATTGGATTTAGAAAAAGTGAAAGAAGTAAGAAAATTACTGCCGATGCAAACCCCATTATGGGGATGACGTTTTGAAGTGAATGACAGGGTATTTTCCAAAATTGAATAATCCGACAGTAATCATAGGACAATAAGACAGATATGCAAAATAAAACCATTTTAATTACCGGTTGTTCGAGCGGCATTGGTCACGATGCCGCAATAGCACTTATGCAACGCCAGCATCGCGTCATTGCGGCTTGTCGAAAAATAGAAGACGTACAAAAACTCGCAAATGCTGGTCTTGAAGTGGTACAAATGGATTTGAATGATAGTCCTTCCATTACCTCTGCGTTTGCAGAGGTTTTGCAAAAAACAGGTGGACGCCTAGACGTATTAATTAATAATGCCGGTTATGGTCAAGCCGGCGCCTTGGAAGATATCAGCCGTGAGACGCTGCGTCAGCAGTTCGAAACCAATGTCTTTGGTTTGATGGAACTAACCCGTTTGGCAATTCCTATCATGCGCAGCCAAGGGCAGGGACGTATTATTAATTTGAGTTCTGTTTTAGGCATCATTAGTATGCCTTTTCGGGGGGCCTATAATGCTTCAAAATATGCGGTTGAAGGCTTAAGTGATACCTTGCGTTTAGAACTCAAATCCTCAGGGATTTCAGTCAGTTGTATTGAGCCCGGGCCAATTCAGAGTCGGTTTAGAGAAAATAGCATTGGGTATTCTTTGCAAAAAATTGACAGAGAAAATAGTTTTTTCCGCACACAATATCAACGTATCTTAAGTGACTACCAGCAAAAAACAGCCAATACGATGTTTACTTGTAGCACGGATGCAGTGATTAAAAAATTTATCCATGCGATTGAGTCAAAAAGACCTAAAGCAAAATATCCAGTGACTTTCCCCGCACATTTGTTTGCGTTTTTAAAACGTTTTCTAAGTGTAAAGCTATTGGATCGCGTATTAATGCGGGTTTCTAAGGAAGAGTTGCGTTAAGCCATTTATTCTGTAATATTTTACATTTAAAGATTGATGTATGGATGGAGAGGAGGCGCATGCTCAAACGAGATATTTCAACCACGAATGTGTTAGTTGCTGCAGCAGGGGGCATGATTGGTTCAGGATGGTTGTTTAGTCCTTATATCAGCGCACAAATTGCAGGAAGTAACGCACTGATTGTTTGGGTTATTGCTGCAGTTTTCATGCTATTTATTGCCTTACCTTTATGTGAGTTGGGTACTATGTTCCCGGTTTCTGGCGGCATGGCAAATTATCCCAGCTTTACGCACGGAGAAGAAGTTGGTTTTCTGTTTGCCTGGACTTCCTGGCTTTCATATGTAGTGATGACCCCTATTGAAATACAGGCTATTTTGCAATATGCCAGTCATTTTTTTCCCTTTTTAATCGCAGAACATAGAACACACATTGTGTTATCGTCTTATGGTTACGTCGTGGCCATTGGGATTATGTTTGCAGTGGCCATCTTAAACAGTTTCGGGATAAAAATACTTGCGGAATGCAATAAATATGCGAGTTTTTTAAAATTTTTATTACCAAGCCTGGCTATCATTTCTTTAATATATGTGGCACCTTCTTTTGATAATATTCATTTGGATGTTAGCAGCAAACAAAGTTGGGTAGAGATTTTCTCGGCACTGTCTATGGGCGGGGTGGCCTTTGCGTTTACGGGATTTCAAAATGGCTTAATACTGGCAGGGGAAGTAAAAAATCCTCAGCGTAACTTACCGATTGCTATTTTAGGCGCGGTGCTTATCGGGTTCATCTTATATTTTTTATTGCAATTTAGTTTTTTAGTGGCGATCCCTAAAGCGTATTTGGTGCATGGTTGGCAGGGGATGACTTTTCCGGGGGATAGTGGTCCGTTGGTTGGACTTACTTTGCTCTTAGGTTTAGGAACTATCGCAGTATTGCTCATGGTTGATGCAATTATTTCGCCTTTTGGGACAACGCTAGTATACACCGCAGCGACTTCTCGTATTTTATATGGGATGGCGATAAATAATCATTTACCTAAAATTTTTCTGAAAGAGAATCGTTATAGAATCCCCTATGTAACTTTATATGCAAATTTAATTATTGGGGTTTTCGCGTTTTTACCATTGCCCGGTTGGCAAAAAATGGTTGCATTTTTATCTTCCACTAGTATTTTATCTTATGGCATTGGACCTATTTGTTTGCTAGCGATGCGCAAGTTACAACCAGAGAGAAAACGCGCTTTTCGCTTATCCCATAGTGTGCTTTGTTGTGGCATAGCCTTTTATGCTTGTAATCTTATGTTATATTGGTGTGGTTTTGATATCCTTTTAAAATTATTCATAGCGATGTTTGTGGGCTTGTTTATTCATATTGTTTATAAAAAGAAACATATATTCTCATGTTCTGCAAATTTATATTGGTTTATCGCATATCTCAGCAGTTTATTAATATTTTCTTATTTTGGTTCGTTTGGCGGAATAAAATTTCTTAAATTTCCTTTTGATATTTTTATGCTCTGTCCTTTAAGTGTATTGGTCTTGTATACCTCACAATGGCATTTGCAACTTGCTGAAAATAGTCATCAAATGGATGAGGCTAATAATCTCGATGAGGTGATCTCTGAGGATAAAGAAGTATCAAGTTTTGAGATTAGTGAGTCCACTTGAACATTTAAAGTCGATTAAACTTTAGAGATACATCAACTCTAACCCCATTTGTTTTTAAAGCGTCGGAGAGACTAACAAAAGTGAACCCATGTTGTTTATAAAGATTAATAATATCGGGTAAAACATAAGCATTTAATAAATTTGCATGGATTAATAAAATTTGAGCCTGTTCAGGTTTGTGTGTTCGAAGGTTCTTTTCCTGAACACTTAAGGTTTGCTCCCATATAAATTCAAGATAGCATGGTTTTAAGAAGTTAAGAAAACTCCGTCTTTTTTTTTCAGGAACAGAAAGTAATAATTGGTTAAACATAAAATCTTTGCTATCGGTAGTGACCGGTGCAATGAGATAATTTTCGGCGCTTAAGTAGCGATGGATTTGTGCTTTTTTTTCTGGGATCCCCATGGATAAATATGGATAACGAAAATACTTGGGTTCAGTCAATATGGGTGATAAAATTTTATCGGCTAATTGTATTTCTTGAATATAGGCACTTGAACTCATGGTATTAATA
>JAUYSE010000090.1 GCA_030696465.1 Legionellaceae bacterium | reverse complement strand
AGGTTTACGAAAGCCCTTTATTCGAAAAGCCTTGTTGGCAACATTTTTGGGTTGGGCGGGAATGACAGGGTTTCTTGTAGAACCTTATAAAAAATTATAATATATCGTCATGAAAAATCTTCTCGAATGGCTGCAATTCCTAGAGCAGCGCAATGCGCATCAACCGATTCAATTAGGATTAGAACGCGTTAAAACAGTCGCACAACGCATGGAACTTCTACGCCCAGCACGTACAATTATTACCGTCGCCGGAACCAATGGTAAAGGCAGTACAGTGATGGCACTGGATAAAATGTATAGGGATGCTGGCTATCGGGTAGGGGCGTATGTATCGCCGCATATTATTGATTTTCGCGAACGCATTCTTTTTCAAGGAAACTGGATCACTGAATCTGAACTGTTAGCAGCACTAGAAGCAGTTGAAACGGCACGTGAAGAAATATCCCTTACTTATTTTGAGCATACGACACTTGCTGCCTGGGTATATTTTAAATCATTATCGTTAGATTTGCTTATTCAAGAAGTCGGTATGGGGGGCCGCTTAGATGCAACCAATGTTTTAGATCCGGATTTGGCTATTATTACGACGGTCGATTGGGATCATCAAGCCTATCTGGGAAATACGCTCGAAGCCATCGCTTATGAAAAAGCAGGGATTATCCGCAAAAATACACCTGTGATTTATGGAGATATGCCCGTTCCAGAGGCGGTTCTGAAGCAGGCAGATAGGTTGTCTTCCCCTTTATATGCCTTGGGCAGAGAATATCTACTTTCTGATTTTCCTTTGACGCAAGCAAGTAGGATTCATCCTCATTCTGCCGCCGCGGCATGGCAAGCTTGTCAGTTATTACAAAACACTTTACCGCTAGATTTGGCATCGGCTGCGCGATCCATGCAAACGTTACAAGTCCCAGGTCGTTGGCATCAGTTTGTATTTCAGGGCGTGACCCATTGTTGTGATGTAGCGCATAATCCTCAGGCAGCTCAAAGCTTTGCATATTATGTGTTAAAGACTTTTCCTGATCAGAAAAAAATCGTGCTATTTTCAGCCTTAGCAGATAAAAACATTGCGGAGATGGTAACTCCATTTTTAGGGAAAGTGGATGCATGGTGTTGTGGGAGATTGTCTGGCCCAAGAGCGGCCGATGAAAACGTATTACGTGAAGCACTTCAGCATGCGCCATTAGTATATTGGCAAGATACTATAGCAGCTGCTTATGAACAGGCGCTGCATCTGGCAGAGCGCCAGCAGGCAATGCTGATCGTGTATGGTTCATTTTTAACGGTATCTGTGGTTTTGTAAAGGAAGGTATTTTAATTGAAGGTACATTATTTGGGTATAAATGTTTTAGTCGCTTCATTAATGTTCTTGACCAAGGTACTTCGAAGTTTAGTTTTATAAAATCTGCTTGTTTTGGCATAGATTTCCAGATCATTTTGTATGCGAGCATTGAGGGCACGTATTTCGCTACTGATATCATGAATATCATGTATTTGCTTGTGAGCAATAAGCGTTTTTACTTGTTCTATATAGTGATTTAATTTCGAAACTTTTGTTGCATATATTTGAGGATCGTGCCTAAACCCCTATTTTTGGCTTCAGTTAAAATGGGGGGATTACCATTTAACTAATAAAAAATTATAATGTTCTATTATAGTACAGAAAAAACTATCCTGTTTAACGGTATTTGTGATATTATGTCCTGTGCGTGTCTAACAGGAGTTTAGTCATATGATCATTGAAGAACGTTTAAAGCACCGTATTATGGGTTTCGCGGTCATCTTATCTGTCGCCATTATTTTAACCCCCGCCATTATTAAAAAATCCAATCAACGCATCGAGCATATGATGCACGTCTCTGTGCATTTGCCTGAAAAACCACTAATGGTTGAAGCGACGCCTATTCGAGAGGCCGCCTTATTTCAAAAAATTGAAAAATCGCATACGGTAGTTCCAGATGGTTCTTCTGGAAAAGCTATTTCTATCCTCACAAAAGCAGAACCACTTGCACCAAGCACAGCGCTGACGGGAACAACAAAACCAACCATACTTGCATTAGCTGATGAAAGTGATTGGAATAACGTAGCAACCACCACTGATCATATCGTGCAAAAACAATCCGTTTCTCAATCTGCACTAAAAACAAGTGTAAAACCCGTGTATGCTCTACAAGTTGCCAGTTTTTCAAAATTAGAAAATGCTGCGCATTTAGTTGGCGTTTTGCAAAAAGAGGGATATGCCGCACAGTATCAAATCACTTCAGGTGCACAAGGAAAAATTTACAGAGTGTTAGTAGGCGCTTCTCCGCAACGTGAAGAAATCTTACGCGTACAAAAACGCTTGGCCAGCGCCATGCAGTTACGCGGCTTTATTGTCACCACAGAACTTGCATAGGTTTTTTTGATGATTCCCTCGACAGATATTATTATTGGCTCAGCCATTGGCTTGTCCATGTTGACTGGATTTTTTCGTGGTTTAATCAAAGAAATGATCTCATTGGCCATCTGGGTGTTAGCCGCTTGGCTCGGGGTGCATTACGCCTCTATTCCTGCAAAATGGATAGGAGCTTACGTACAAGAACCACGTTTACAATATATTCTGGGTTTTCTTATTATTTTATTAGTGGTGCTGCTTATTGGTGGGATTTTGCAGCGTTTACTCTATTGGGCTTTAGTAAAGACCGGATTACGGGGTACTGATAGAGTATTAGGTATGGGCTTTGGCATGTTAAGAGGTGTATTATTAATATCGCTTATACTGGCTGTATTTCATAAGTCGCCGCTTATGGAGACTGTTCCAACCGATGGATATTTATATAAATTGTGTCAACCGGTGGTGACATGGATTGAAAGTTGGCTCCCCAAGAGTATTGAATGGATGAAGAAAAAGCAGGGTGGGGAGCTGATTGCGCAGTATACGGCGGAGGAGTAGCACCTAATACTAAGGACTGTTGACATTTCATGTTGTGGTCGATAACTCCGCGATGCCTACGTCCCGCGGCTTGCCCGCGGGATCCAGCTCGGTCTGTCTTTGTACAACAGGGTTGTGCATTGAGCAAGATCTCTGGATCCCGCGGGCAAGCCCTGAGAGTTCCACACGAATAGTTAGCTTAAGGTATTGAAAAAAATAAGATAAAAAAATTGAATGTGCATGGTGATTATGATCAAATAGCGTTTCCCAACAATATAAGATCGAC
>JAUYSE010000006.1 GCA_030696465.1 Legionellaceae bacterium | reverse complement strand
GTTATAGAGGGGGCGCGACTCCAGATTCTAAGACCCGAGATCTCTACGCTGATTAAAACCATGCTCAAATCAAAATAATGTTCTTTATTGTCTCAATATGTTACTATTAGGCGCTACATTGTTTTTATATTTCAAAGTGAGCGTATTAAAATGCCCTACATCCCACCATTTTTAATTGAAAACGTTACTTCTCAGAAGACGGCTCGTCAGATAGCTTATGAGCGTTCTTTATTAGGTCTACCTTTCTTATTTTATATCAAAGAATTTATTGAGCAAGATATGGCTGGAGCTATAAGAGACATCCGCCTTGAATATGTAAGAGAAAACGCTCAGATTGAATATGTAAAAAGAAATCCCCAATATTACAATATTCTTTGTAGTACCTTATTGGACGACAGTTCAATATATAATCAAGAAAATGCTGCTGATATTGAACGCGCAGTCTTTAGGATGCAAGCTTTTTGCACGGGTTTTTTTGCAAAAGAAGAAGCACTTACCGTGTGTGCAAGAAAATTTGTTACTGCAGATACAGAAACTGCGCTCAGAGACGCGATAGATCACGATTTACAAATGATAAATCCGTCTTATTGCTCTAGACTTTGTGATTTGCTCACCCAAGATATCTTGAGTCATTGGAGTAATTTTAATTTATCCCCTCAGAAACGTTGCTCTCTATTAAAACGCCATGCACCCTTATCCGATCAAATGTTGTATCTAGAACTTAAGTTTCATCATGCTTATTGTTCTGCATTAATAGATAATAGTAAAGCGGTGTTTGTTTGTATCGTTTCAGCTGAGTTTATTAATAGGCGCCATTTGCAAAATTTTATTCTTCAACATTCAGCGCGATACGAGATCCCTGTTTTGCTCAGAGCAGAGCTAGATCGTCGACACTATTCTATAAACCCAACTCCAGTGGTAGGAGAGTGCCCGATAAGGTTATCGCTAACATCATCGGATACAATTCCATCAGAGGCTCTTCCCTCAACATCTACGCCTCCCCCGAGAGTGAACGATTTTCGTAAATTTTATAATATCGGGGGAAGTTTGTTTTTTGTTCACAACCCATATTCTCCGAAAAGAAATGGTATAGAGTCCGGCTCTAACAGTAACTATACATTACCGCAAACAGATGATCACTTACCGGGTTTTACGAGGCCTAAGTGAGGCTATCCAAGAGTGTAAAGAGAATGGGGTGGTGCTCCTCGACGACCCTACTGAGCAACTTTTTGCGACAGAACTTGTCGGCAGCTTTGGTATGGTGATATTCCAAGCATGATCTATTGCCTCGTTCATATCGCTCTCATGAGCACTCTGGTTCTGTACGCACAGACCATGCTTACCGACCTCAAATAAAAACCCCAAAGAGTTAAACTTTGATAATTTTATCTTTCTATACTAATCTTAAGTATCGATCACACAATGTAGTTTTTTCGTTTAGTATTTAAAACCATTGTGATACCGACATTACTCAAATGATTGGGGTTATCTGTGGTTTTAATAGAGGGAGAATAGTTATGACTGAGCCAAAAGATAAAAAAACACTTTCTAATCTTGATGACATAAGACAAAAAGCTAAATTATCGATGGAGCAAGGCGCGATTACAAAAGACTATTCCTTGGATCTGACGCAGGCTTATCAATTGCTAAATGCGGCTTTAGCCACAGAAATTATGTGCGTCATGCGCTACCGTCATCATCAAATTATCGCGAAAGGAATTGATAAACCACAAGTTGCGGCAGAATTTCAAGAGCATGGGGATGATGAGCAACGGCATATGATGATGATTGCGGAGCGTATTAATCAGCTCGGAGGTAACCCCGATTTTAATCCTGGAACAGTCCCCGAAAGAACGGCGACAGAGTATGGAACAGGACGTGATTTGTTAAAATTAATTGAAGAAGATTTGATAGCAGAACGAATTGCGATTATGGTATATCGTGAGCTTATCGAATGGTTTGGTTCAGGTGATCCGACTACAAGACGTATGCTAGAAGAAATACTAAAAGATGAGGAAGATCATGCGGATGATTTATCTGATCTTTTAAAAAGTAAGAGTTAAAGGTTTAGAGCTATTATCAGGAGCGATTGAGCTCGCTTAATTACTGCAAATGCGATTGCTAGTTTTGCATAATTGCTCATATGCGCTAGTGATAATTTATCCATAGTGTCCTCTGAGGTATGGATATCGGGATTAAAGTTTTGAAATGCTGCTTCAGAGGGCATGGCAGTAGCATAACCATTTTGTGTGCAGGTTGTGTGGCTCCGGTAATCCTAAAAAATACTTTCTGGAACATCTGAGACTAATGCGTCATCGGGTGATTCCAGTTGCTCCGGCCTTGGTTGTTGATGCGTGTGCGCACTCATATGCTGAGCAGGAATACCTTGCCAGTTGGTATGTTCGAGTAAGCGCTCGCCTTTCATGAGTAATGAAAAATCCCCTAAGGTTGAGTTTTTTTCCATCACGGTACTATAAAGAACGATAGACGCGACACCAATATTACAACCGCTGTTGATGTTAATGGTCGACATTTTAAAAATTCGATCTTCGTATAAATGCGTTTGAATGACGGCTTGGTAGTTGATACAGACATCATCTCCGATGGTAATTAAGTCACACTCCCCAAAATCACTGGAATCAATGAATACGCGTTTCCCTATTTTTGCACCAAAACAGCGGAATAAGGTAGCAACAAAAGGGGTCCCTAATATGATATCCACAAAATTAGGATCAATATAATAAGTATGTAAGTATTTTATAACGTCATTTTTCCAAATAAAGGCATTCCAAATGGGTTTTGATGTCGGCTTCAACCGGCCAAGAATGAGCCACTTTAACATAACCACTATAGATACCAAGCTCATAGTGACCAGTATTTCCACTATTGGAAAAAGACAAAAAGTGGTGGTGAGCGAATAGTTGTTAGATAAGATCTTGAACCCATACAGCATGTTCAATAGCCCAACTAAAGTAAAGGTGGTTGGCAGGATAATTTTAGCAAACTCAACCGCCAGCCTAAGTTTTATTAATCGTTTTGGCGGGGTAAATTTTTCTTGGTCCGAATATCCGGAAAATTCCTCTCGTCTTGGAAGAAAAACAGCCGGAGAACCTAACCAAGCGGTGTGATGATGCGCAGCTTGGTTGTTAGGTGGGGTTATCGACATGCAGCCAAGCAAACCTTCTTCTCCCACATTAGCACCTAAGGGCAGCAAGCTATCGTTGCCAACAAAACCACGTTTTCCTATTTGAATAGGGGCATACCGAATGGAGCCTTGATGTACACTCGGCCAAGCCAAGGCAACCGCGCTTGCGGTAAATCCTTCATCGCCGATAGTGATTAAGTCCGGAATCAGATGGGGTGTTTCTCCCATTTCAACACGTTTCCCCAGTTTTGCACCTAGAAAACGCAACAGATAAGGGAAATATAAAGTATCGGCCATTACGTTTACTTCGACCGTATCCAGCAATTTTACAATGGTCCATTGACGCAAATAATAGAGACTATGTAGGGAATAAATTCCAGGGGTTATTTTATTCATCAATATTTTTTTACAAGCACCAATCCCCAGATAATATAATCCAAGGAAAATAATGGCGCCTATTGGTGCCACTAAAGTAAGGGTGAATAGGTAATGCGTTTGCTCATGAAAATAACTAATTAACCAGAGGGCAGGGAAGTAACAGAGGTAATAGACGACCATCACAAAAACCATACAAAGATAGTGCAAGGCGCCATAATAAATAGATTTTGCTCGTCCAGGACTACTATTGTTTTTGCTGAGATTCGTAATATGCTCTGGTGCTGCCGTAGTTTGGCAAGCAGGGGAGCCTGAAAAGAATTGATGGGCTGGAATATGAGCGCCAATGGGGAGCATCGACATATCATCTAAGTGTGCATTATCGCTCATAGTGGTGTTGATGCTGATGACACTACGTGAGCCAACGAAGCAATTTTCACCGATAGTGATGGCTCCAATTTTCAACCAACCATCTTCAACCACATAACCCAGTAGGCGCGCGTCGAACCCAATCGAGCTATTATCTCCGATGGTGATGAGATCATGTATAGCTATATTTTCCGTGCCGATATAGCAGTTTTTTCCAATTTTAGCGCCAAGTAAACGGTAGTATAGTGCGAGTAATGGCGTACCAACGAGGTGTTGTGGTGAAAAAATATTTTCTTCTAAGCGTTTAGTTAACCACCAGCGTAAATAAAACCATCCCCATAGTTTATAAACCCCAGGTTTTACCCGACCGACGAGTATCCATTTCGCACAAACAGTAACGGCCAATGAGACAATGGGCATAGCAACAAAGAGTGACAACAAAATAAAAAAGGCTTCTTTAGAAAACGAGGTGTTATTGCTAACTATCCAGGTGTAGCACAGAATAACGGCAAGCAGTTGCCACGATCTCAAAGCATACTGTAATAAGCAACCAAAAAATTGCCCAATGCCGCATAAGTAATAATGGCTGGTCGTGGTTCTATTTTTTTTGGCATGCGCCTCATTTACTTTAATATCCGGCTCAGCCTTATTAAATTTTTCAGCCAATTGTTTAATGGTAGGGTTTTGGTAGAGATCGAGCATGGAAAGGCTCTGCATGACGGGAATTTTACGCAAATTTGAAACGATAACTGCGGCGGATAAGGAGTGTCCCCCTAAATCATAAA
Source organism: Legionellaceae bacterium (assembly GCA_030696465.1). Taxonomy (GTDB): domain Bacteria; phylum Pseudomonadota; class Gammaproteobacteria; order Legionellales; family Legionellaceae; genus JAUYSE01. Next base: position 11,699 of record JAUYSE010000006.1, on the reverse strand, counting down.
AGAAATCATCTTCGATAGAAATAGCTTGTTGTTTTAAATGCTCAGCCCAAACCGTTGCTATTTGCTGTTCTAATGCTGTTTTAGGTGCAACATGATGAGGTGTTTGCGCAATTTTATTCGGTGCGGGTAATGCTTTACGGTTAACTTTACCACTGGCTAATAATGGAAATGAGTCAACGAGCTCAAAGGCAGCAGGAAGCATATAATGGGGGAGTCTTTGTTGTAAAAAAATCTTGAATTCTTGTAAATTAAAGTTGTCATTGACGTGTAAATAGGCCACTAGTATGGGTTGCTCTAAGTTTTGTAGCGCGACGACTGCTTGATTAACCGAGCTATATCCCATCATGACGGTTTCTATTTCATTTAACTCTATTCTAAAGCCGCGTAATTTTATTTGATCATCAATACGTCCTAAAAATTCGATATCTCTATTGGTATTGATCATGGCGAGATCGCCAGTACGGTATAAGCGTTGGCTGGGATTAGTCGCGTTGTTTATAAATTTTAAGGAGGTTAGATCGGGGCGATTCACATAACCGCGTGCGAGCCCTGCCCCCGCGATACATAATTCACCTTGCTGTCCATCAGGAACTTCTTCTAAGTTCTCATCGATGATAACCACCTCATAACCTGGTAGAGGTTTACCAATGGTTATGGGTTTATCTAGGGAGCATTCAGTATAGGTCGCAATGATGGTCGCTTCCGTTGGGCCATAGGTATTGATGATCCTAAGATCTGCTCTGCTCCAGCGGCTTACTAAATTAGAGGAACAGGCTTCGCCACCCAAAATTAATAATCTTAAATGAGGTAAATCACCATATAAGGTGGATAATAAGGTGGGGACGGTTGATAAAACAGTCACTTTTTGTTCGTTTAGAAAATCAATTAAACCAATCCCTGAGCGAATATCTTTAGAAATACAAGTGATTAAAGTTCCTCCATTAGCAAAAGTTATCCATAATTCTTCTAAAGAAGCATCAAAGGCCAAAGAAAAACCTTGATACACTCTATCATTAGGGGTCATTTGATATAATTGACTGGCAACTGACACATAATGGCAGATATTGCGATGCGTAATCTCGACTCCTTTAGGTTTTCCAGTGGAGCCTGAAGTATAAATGACATAACATAATTGATCGGGTTCAATTGCAGTTAATGAAGGGCGCTCAGTTGAATGTTGAGCAATGGTATCTTTAACGACGTCAAGGATGACAACATTGGGAAATTTGATAGCGGTTTGACGCGTAAATTGTGAGGATGAGGTAATAACCGAATGAAAGGGCATATCAGCAAGTATATAGTTGACGCGCTCATCAGGGTATTCCGTCTCGATGGGAACATAAGTTGCCCCTGTTTTTAACACCGCTAAAATGGATAGATAGCTTTCTAATGAGCGATCTAAAAGAATTGCCACACTATGTTGTTCTTTTATGCCTAGGCTAATCAAGTAGTTAGCAAGTTGATTGGTACGAAACTCTAATTCTTGATAGGACAGTGAGACGTTGTTGCATATTAGGGCGGTATTATTCGGAAACGTATCTACAGAATGTTCAAATAGTTGTATAAGACGAATGTTATCTGTTGAGTTTAATTGGCTCATCTTGTGCTTATCCTTAGCTTATGATTCTGAATAACCATTTTTTATTAAACTATTTATCGATTAAAGTGTTTTTTTCGAAAAGCTCCTTGTCTATGAGTGTAAATCATAGCATTAAATATGGAAATAGTCGTAAGTTTAAATCAAATCAATAGAATCAAATTCAACTATAATGCTGTTACAAATATTAATGAGGCTAGATTTTGGTCTGCTGACCTTAACCGGCCATGAACAAGACTAGGGCCGTTTAATGGCATTGAGACTCTATCTCCAGTTTGATTTTATGACAAAAACAATTTAGTATCCTCCCCCACTTTCTTTTTTTTATAATGAATATTCCTATGCCTTCAATTGTGCCTCTCTCTCGTTTTTCAACGAGTCCTACTTTACAAAGAAGTTCTGAGTATCCTTATGAGGTCATGCTACAATCAAGCACTGATCCATCAAAAACTTTAGTGCATGCTATAATAAAGACAGAAGTCAAAGAGGGTGAAGATTGTGTCGCTCAGGTAGAGAGATTTTCGACGTTAGATGGTAAAGATGTCTATGTGTACCAAGAGGGAATATTCACTTGCGTAGTTGAAAAAGATAACTCGGTAGATCTTATCGTAAAAGAAGGGATGAGTGAAGTTTATGTTGATGGTGTTTTTGAATGTCGCTCAAGGGTGTTGGTTGTTGATGTTGCACAAGAACATAAAGATGCATTGCAGAGTCATCCTCCCATAAGTATTGGGACGATGCTGGTGAAATATAGCCCCTCCAAAAAAATACCGATCATTACTGATACTAGCTATGGTGGTGTACATATAGAAACGATAGGTGCATCAGGTATGTTGATGATGGATGCCATTTATTGGAATGGTTATTTTTTGGGCGGAACCATACTCCAATATAATAATAGCGAAATCTTACGTCTTCGGGATATTCCACTAAGCTCTCGTTTCCCTATGCAGTACTCAGGAAAAATTGAATATTTTTATCCCGAAAAATTAATACGTGAAGAGAAATCATTTCAAACGATAAAACGAAAAAGTTTTTTTGAATTGCAGACTAGCCAGACGGGAGAGATGCAGAATTCTTCTTATAATAATATACATCCTCTGTCATGGGAGGGTGGTGAGTTAATCTGCTCATTTAAAGGGATCCTAGAGAATGGGGTGGTTGTATCAGGGGTGGGTAAGCAATTTAAGGTGGATACGAGAACAGGCATCAAATACAGTATAGAAGATCAGGGGGAAACGCTGAATAATGTTGATTTCTTACCTAAGGGCTACACAATCAAAGTGACTCAAATTTTTTCAGAACAAAAGCAGAGAGTATCTACTACCGTACTCCATAAAGACATCAGGGGACTCAAAAAAAATTCAGCCAGTGTCGCTTATAAAGCGAGCGAAAGTTCTGTTCTTATTGAAAATGGCCAAAAAAGCCAATTTGAGACACGACAAGGAACATTTCAATCTACAACGGAGTTTATCGAGCCTCGTTTAATAGACGGTACCAGAAAGTCTTGGGTAGGGAGTACTACCACAACCTATACGCTTGAAGAGGGACAGCATAATGACGCCGCTCAATGTTGGACGGGAACTATTACGCACAGAACCGGTGATACTTACGAAATATATATAGGACAAGCATCCACGGATAGAGAAGAAAAAGCATATGAGGATGTTAATGGGACGCTGTTGACGATTCAACCAATAACGCAGTCTAATAATCCTGATCCTACGGTTAAGCCGGATATTCAAGGGGATTTTCGTCAGGGGTTTAAAAATGGCAATGCCATCACCGAAGATAGTTACCATTTTACGTGTGGAAATAAACGGCTTATTACCTTAGAAGGGCATTTTAAAGAAAAGAAAGTATGGTCTGCTACGCAGAAAAACGGAAATTTAACCTTAGAAAGACCTTTGCCCGCTTTGAAAAAAAAAGAGCTAGAAAGACTGCAGGAAAAAGCCAGTGCGATATATGACAAGATAGAAGAAATTCTTATTCGCTTAGGTTATATAGATTTTAATGTAGAATCATTAGACCTTAAGCCCCAAAAAAAATCTACAAAGGTCGAGTCCTCGCATAAACAGCAAAAATCTACCCAAAAAGCTGGGTCAGCACATAAAGATTCGAAAGAGGCTAAGCAAAGGGCGGTCCTGGGATCCAAAGAGGTGCAACCTGCTTCTTCAAGTGAGGCCGCTAGCGCTGTCGCTGTATCTTCTCCTCCGTTGATGTCTGCTGAAGCAGGAGAGCGAGACTCTAAAATAACAATCAGGACTTATGATTATGAAACGGCTCAGCAAGGAATCACCTGTATTGAGCGATGGAATAATTATGCTCATCAGTTTGAGGAGAGTAGGGCTTTATCCAAAATAATGGTGTTAAAATATCATGCTCTAGATAATAAGGAGGTTGAGCCCAGCAGTGTTGCTCGGGATGCTGTAAGAATTGGGCCTATCACCATTTCTCAATGTTTTTTAAGACAAGGTGTTTGTCTTAAAAAGAATGAATATGCGGTACAAGGGATTATTTCCGACCGTTTTTTAAGAAAAGGTGCTCGTTTTCAAGGATATGTACGTTGCGATATTTTCAATGCAACAAGCCATAAACTTTTAAAAAGTATTTCTTATGAAGGCGCTTTTTTTTGCGAAGAGGATCTTCAAACCGAATGTAAAGGTATGACGTCAGAATTTCTAGAAGGGACAAGTACAGAAATTGATATCCGTAAAAAGACGGTATCTAAAATGCTTTGTAGAATGGAGGGGCTTGGAACGACCATTGAAAAAGGCGCATCCACTACTTTAATAGAATGGGGGAAACAAGCGAATCGTGATGTTGTTGAGGAAGCGGGACAGATATTACGTGATCCTTTGCAGTTTTATGACGATTTAGCTCCGGAAATAAAATTGACGCAGCGTACAAGCCGACACCGTGGCGCTTTTTTTTCTGTAGAAGCGCCAGCGGCACTACCAATAACGAGGGAAGAAATACTTCGTGCGGAGCAGACAGATTCTTCTTGCTTTGTGTTTGAGTGAGTGAAGTAAGGGGGGAATGCCGCTTTGTAATGTTCTTGGCACCAAGGCTTCCCGGATAAGGGGCTTTGCTGGTAAAATTTGGGGGTTGGGTGGGAATAGCTGGAATAAAGTAAGCAGAATTAATTTTATAGTGAAAAAAATTAAGATTTCATCCCCTTTCTCATGCTATAAATAATATTGATATATCTTACTCACAAGGAGTGTTGATGAAACTATATTATGCGAAAGGTGTCTGTTCTCTAGTGCCCCACATTATTAATGAGGTGGGTTTGCATGCTGAATTTGAATCCGTGAACCTAAAAACCAAGCAAACCGAAACCGGAAAAGATTTTTTGACCATTAACCATAAAGGGGCTGTACCGACACTTGAGCTACCAAATGGTGAAATTCTTACTGAAAATTCGGTTATCTTACAATATATTGCTGACCACAAAAAATCTTTCCATCTGTTACCAGCGCTCGGCGACTTTTAAAGTAATCGTCTCAGCCGCCTTGTTTTGTGCGTTACTCCATATTGGATGAAATTATGGATAAAGATATACCCTTTAAGTCTATTCTTGATCAGACTAATGACGTGGTTATTATAACCGAGATTGAGCCTCTTGATGAGCCATTTGGCCCAAAAATACTTTATGTAAACCGAGCATTTACAAAATTGACGGGTTATACACAGGAAGAGGTTTTAGGAAAAACGCCTCGAATTTTACAAGGGGATAAAACAGATAAAAACGTCCTAAAAAGCATTCGAGATGCTTTGGAAAAAAAAGAAGCTATACATGCTGAGTTATTAAACTATGCCAAAGATCAAACAGAATATTGGTTTGATTTTACTATTGTTCCCATCACGGATAGACAGGGCGACATTAAGTATTTTGCGGCGATTGAACGCGATATTACTGCGCGAAAAAAAAAGGAAGATGCTCAGGCCGTGCTCTCTACACTCGTAGAGTTTTCGGATGAAGCCATTATAGGAAAAGATTTAGATGGTACCATACGAAGCTGGAATAAAGCCGCTGCAGCGCTTTATGGTTATACTGAAAAAGAAGCCATTGGCACAAGTATAAAAAGGTTGTTCCCTAAAGACAGGCAAGAAGAGTTTAACCATATCATTCATAAAATTACTGAAGATCAGCACATTAAGAATTTTGAAACCTTAAGAGTACATAAAACCGGATATATTATACCCGTTTCTATCACAATAGCGCCGGTAAAAAATACCTACGGAGAAGTGATAGGTGCATCAACCATTGCCCGTGATATTACACAGCAAAAATTAATCGAAGAAAAATTAAAACACCTTGCTGAACATGATGCTTTAACGGGACTGATTAATAGACCCCTTTTTGATGATCGTTTAGAGCATGCTATGTTGCTGAGCAAAAGACAAAAGCATAGCCTTGCGGTTTGTTTTGTAGATATTGATGATTTTAAACAAATTAATGATATTTATGGTCATGCCATGGGTGATTTACTCTTATGCGCTACAACAAAACGCCTTCAAACATGCATACGTGATAGTGATACATTGGCCCGATTTGGTGGTGATGAATTCGGATTGATTTTGTTGAATGTAAGTGAAGAAAAAGTGGTTACCATAGCAAGAAAAATACTTCGATGTTTTTCAAAGAAGTTTTTAATAAAGGATGAAGCGTTTCAAGTTTCATTGAGTATAGGTATTTCATTATACCCAAGAGATGGCAATACATTGCTCGTTGAGAAGGCCGATGCGGCAATGTACCATATAAAAAAGCGCGGGAAAAATAATTTTAAATTGTTTGATGCGCATGTAAAATCCAGGATTTAAAAAATCTATCAACGCTAACAGATGCAAGGATAGAAAAAATTCATGAAAAAAAATATGCCAGAATTAATGTACGCCAATATGTTAGAACACATATCTAGCGGCGTTTTTATTATCGATGCTGACGGTCGATTCATTTTAACAAACAATATATTCTGTAAGATGTTGGGATATCAACAAGATGAATTACAAAAATTGAAGATCAAGGATATCTATGCCATAGAAAACTTAGATCCTTACATGCAACAAACGGCAAAATTTGGTGATGGAAAAATTAGTATTTCTCACCGCGCCATAAAACCAAAAAATAAAGATATCTTTTATGCACAAGTGACGCTTATCAACATTGGTAATAGTCTAATGCAAGGTTTTATAAGTACTGCTTCAGTGGATAAAACTATATTAAATAAACTCATTGATAGTGAAGAACGATTTAAACAAATTACAGACCACATTCGAGATGTTTTCTTTTTACTTGATTTAAATAGCAGAAAATTTCTGTATATTAGCCCCGGCTATCAACACCTTTTCGAGAGAAGTCCACTTAGTCTTTATACCGAGACAAACTCCTGGATGGAAATAGTTCACCCTGATGACGCTGCGCGTATAAAACAACAATTTCATGAACAATTTAAAACAGGTACGTTCGAAGATACTTTCCGTGTTATCAAGAAAAAGGGAGAGATAAACTGGCTTCATGCGCGCGCTTATCCTGTGTATGATACACAGCATCAAATATACCGTAGCACAGGATTTGTTGAGGATGTTACCGCCCAGATAGCAAGGGTTCAGGATAAATTGATGTATGCAGAGAAGCTAGATAAAACTTTTAGGGAGATGCTCGCTGCTTTTTCTATCGCAATGGAAAAAAGGGATCCTTATACCGTTGGTCATCAAAAAAATGTAGCATATTTGTCGGTTGCTATTGCGCGCGAGTTGGGTTTGTCAGAAGAGAAACTGAGGTGTTTGGAAACCGCCGCATTGACGCATGACATCGGTAAAATTGGTATTCCCAGTGAACTCCTGAATAAACCGGGTAGCTTAACCCCCCTCGAGTTTGAACTGATAAAAACGCATGCACAAGCCGGTTACGATATATTAAAACAAGTAAATTTTCCCGGTCCTGTTGCAGATATTGTTTGGGAACATCATGAAAGATTAAACGGCAGTGGTTACCCCAGAGGCCTTAAAGGCGAACAAATACGATTGGAAACCAGAATTTTAATGGTAGCGGATGTGGTGGATGCGATGATCTCGCTCAGGCCTTACCGCGCGTCACTGGGCCTAGATGCGGCATTGGCAGAAATTAATAAAGGGCGTGATATTCTTTTTGATGGGCAGGTAGTGGATGCTTGTACCAAACTTTTTAATGAGAAAAAAATTCCCCTATATCGAAAAGAAAGGTATTGACGATTAGCTCCCCTACGTGCCACGGCCGAAGGTCCGCGGCATCCAGGAGAGGTTCAAATTAAAATCGAGTATATAATAAAGTTATAAAGAGGGGCTATTATGGTCGCTTCTTTTTATGTACGATAAAATCAGAGTTTTCCAAGTCTTCCTCATTCACGCTCTTTTTCTTTTTTTTGGGTTTAAAAAACACATCCTGAGTGTTTTTATTGGGCTCCGGATATAAGGCGAAGCCTGCCTGTTCTCGCTCAAGACGTCGAGCAGGAATCATAAACTCCTTATTATTGTTTTCCCAATATTTTTTTTCTTCGCTACTCTCTTCAACTCGCCCATACTGGTGTGCAATGTGAGGAGGAGAGGCGATGTCTTTAGGATGAATAGGGCGTCCGAGTAGATATTCGCCGAGCTTCTCGAGTGGATGTATCACTCCATCTTTTTTGTGTGTTTGGGGATGATTCATAAAACTCATGAGCGAGTTTGGAATGGCATGTAAGCGCGCGGCATCTAGTGTTTTCACTTGTCCTGGAGCTCTATCCCTATCAACAGGGACGACTCCACCTGCGGCGATGATTTGCTTATAGGCAGATAAAGGAATAAGAAAGGAACGAATGATAGGCTCATGGGTGCCAATTTTGCCGTGCTCAGGGTTATTCACATAATCCTCTGCCCAAGTGAAGGCACGGAGTGGATCCCCAAAATTCATGAGATATACATTGGCGAAAATAATATTGCCCTCTTCATTTTGGGTAATATCTTTGTCTGCGCTGTTTGGTCGAGGTCTATTGGTGAGCGTTAAATAACAGCGGACGCAGGGGAGTTGGTCGGGTTCAATGAATTCGATATCTAAAATAGGCCTCGCGTAGTTACTCTGTTTTTCGGGTAGCGTGTATTTTTCTGAAAATCGCGTATAGAGATCGACTTTATGGAATCGTTCTTGTGGATAACAAGAGATATATTCATTGCCAAATAAAGGATGAGGTAGTTGCTCTGTTGAGATGCTATAAGCGGGGAGCATGCTCTGCAGCTTATTGACGTTAGGATTGGGTTTATTCTCAGCCTGTTCGGAGAGGACCGGGCTGTTTGAAGAAGAATGGTTTTCAGATGGCGAGATATGGAATTCAAGCTTCGTTAATAGCGGTTGGATCGCCGCTTCGGTCACCCACAGAAGGTCAGAAAATACCAACATAAAAAACGATATAGTTTGATTATGCTGCCGTTTACAATATTCGATCGTATAATCAAAGGCTTTATTTAATTCATATTTAGCGGCTTCTTTTATTTTTTTTGAGTCAATATTATCGAGCACGAGGTCGATAAACTTGTCTTTCCCTTCGCTTAATTTTTTAAAGAGAATATCGGGTTCGGATGGTTCCTGGTTTTCACTGGACTTATTGCTTTTTTGATCGATATTGGTTTGTTTGGGTTTCATGGGTCTGTTAAAGAAAGATCACAATAAGCAAATAATAGTCTTTGTTTCTGGGGATTGCAAATTGAATACTGCTAAGTCCGCAATTTTCGTTTTATATAGGGCACTTCACAATGTATACGAGCGAAAAAATCACGCGCAATAGAGTTTGCACCCCATTGCGCGTGAATTCATTATCGACCTATTTGTTTTTGAAGTTGTTGCGCTTTTTCTAAGTGTACCGCAAGATGTTGGCGAGTTTCTTTTAATGACTGGGTCAACTTTGGATTACTGGAGTCTTGTATAGACCGATCAATTAACTGTAATGCTGATTGATGATCTTGAACCATTGCATTGACGTAAGTTCTATCAAAATTAACACGGCTTGTGTCAGTTAATAGAGTTACTTCTTGTTGGTTATGGGTCATGAAGTTATCTGCAGTCATACTAGCGGCTGGTTTGATTCTTGTTTTATGACTGAGTCTCATGATGTTGCGTAAAGAAGTTGAATGTTGTGCCTCGAGGTAAGACGCATAACGTTTAACTTCTGGATGAGTGGCTTTTTGTTTTGCTATTTTGGCTGAAGCGATTTCGCCTTTATCTAACACAATGATATCGTTTATAATTTGACCGTTAGTTTGCGCCATTCCCATTCCCATTTTTGGGGACATCATGGTATTTTGGCAACCAGCTAACAGAATACAAGCACTAAAAATACAACTGAACGGTAGTGTATATTTCATTACATTGCTCCTTGATTACGTTGTTGTAGTTTCCTAGCATCATTGTTGATAAGACGAACAAGTTTTCATTGATGATAAGCTTCATTAATCAGTATATCAGGTCTTTTGAAAAATCATAGGTAATTGTTTTTTAAGATGCTTTAAAAAAAAGCAGCGGGGTGATGCTGCTATTCTGATATATTTTCTTGTGATATTTAAAATAAATATTTAATATGCGAGAAAATCGTGCAGTGCTGCAATCTGGATTAGAGACACCAGTAGATTTGCCTACGCCGACGTAAGTCTTTTATACAAGATTTGTATAGCATGATCTATCCGAGCCGCGACCGTGAGGACATACTCTTATACATAAGTATAAATCCATGTAAAATTCATGTTTTTTGCATGGAATTTATATGGACAATTGTGAATGGATTATCAACGAGACCAAAGAAGCAAACTTTGGCGATAAACGACTAGATAAGCGTTATGGAGATATCTTAAGTAGCCTACTTAGCTCCCCAAATGAAAGTCTTCCAACAACATTTCAAAGTTGGAATGAAACACTGGCGGCTTATCGTTTTTTTAATCATGCAAATGTAAATCCAGAATCAATTCTTTTACCTCATACCGAGGCCATGTTGGAACGTATAAAAGCCGAAAAGATAGTATTGATTCCTCAAGACACCACAGAAGTAGATTTTACAGGCAGGAAATCATTGTCAGGGATGGGTTATCTCTCAAGCGAAAAAGGTCAAGGATTTTATTTACATCCAAGCGTTGCTTTCACACCCGAACGAGTGTGTTTAGGTGTAGTAGAAATGCAGCATTGGATAAGAAAAGAGATTGGTACACGTAATAAGAGAAAAAACCAACCTATTGAAGAAAAGGAAACCTATTGTTGGCTTAAGGGTTATGATGCAGCGAATAAAATTGCATTAGCAGCACCTGATACAATGGTTGTAAGTATTTCGGATAGAGAAGGAGATATTTATGAGGTGCTTGAAAAACTTCCTTCCGAAGAAAATAAAGCCTATTGGCTGATACGCTGTTGCCACGATAGGACTATTTTGAATGAGGAAACAAATAAATTCGAGTTATTTCTCAAAAAAGAAGTCAGTAAAGCTTGTGCCATTGGTACCATAGAGTTTGAAATTCCCGCAGGAACATCCTATCGGAATTGCAAAAAAAGACATACGCGAAAGGCCCGATGCATTAGACAAGAGGTTCGTATCTGCAGTGTTTCTTTAAGACCTCCTCGTCGAAAAAACAAAAAATTGAAAACCATTGAAATTCAGGTGGTACATTGTAAAGAACTAAATACACCAGAGGGAGAGCAGCCCGTTGAATGGTTTTTAATCACTAGTGTACCTATAAAAACGCTTGAACGCGCTATAGAAATCGTTAACTGGTATTTATGTCGGTGGTTAATAGAAATGTATATAAAAATTTTAAAGAGTGGCTGCAAGATAGAAGAGTTACGATTTGAAACCTATGAAGCCACGCTTAATTGTATCGCTTTTTATATGATAGTTGCATGGCGGGTATTCTATTTAACCATGTTGGGACGAACATGCCCTGATATAGATTGTACAACAGTGTTTGAAGATAGCGAATGGCAAGCTACCTATGCAATGGCAACAAAGAAGAAACCTCCTAAAAAACCACCAAAACTTTATGAGATTATTTTAATGATTGCAAAGTTTGGAGGACACTTAGGAAGAAAGTCTGATGGGTTTCCTGG
>JAUYSE010000222.1 GCA_030696465.1 Legionellaceae bacterium | reverse complement strand
TGGATTCCTCTATGTTTTTTTAAAAAAACAAACTCCAGAAAGTGTCGCTCGACGTCTTTCTGGACATGTATATGATAGTCTTTTGGCACTATTTTTAAAGAATATCCCTTTTTTAGGTATCATCACGTTATTGGCGTGGATTTTTTATAGCACCCATATTCCGTTTGCAAATTATGCCTTGTTAGCGCATATCGTTGCGGTATTTTTACTGTATCGTATTGTTACTTTTTTTGCGCGATTTATTTTATTAGAGCGCAGTATTGACGAATCAGGCAGTGATGTACGGTTGTACCAACGGCTTATGTGGTTGTTTCGTTGTGGCGCACTCCTTTCGGCTTGTTTGTTGATCACAGAAGAATTGCCCTTGCCATTATTATTACAAGACTTATTTCATCGATTATTAATGTTATACCTTTGTGTGGTAGCCATTGTGTTGTGGCGCAGCAAAGAGGTGATTACGCATGTGTTGCGACCCTTTTTAAAAGGAAAAAAACGTTATTTTCAAAGTGCAGTGTTGTTAGTAGTGGCATTATTGCCCATTACCTTATTGACCACCGCCGTGGTTGGCTTGATTGGCTATATCAATCTTGCATGGACCATGGGCGCTTATCAGGCCGAAATTTTAAGTTTGTTATCGGTGTATGTATTGCTCCGAGGTCTATTATTAGAAGCCTTAGATTATATTTCAGAATGGATGGTAGATTCTTTATATAATGGTTGGTTGTGGACGGAGGTTTTTTTAAAGCCTTTTGACAAAATAGCGCGGCTCTCGCTTTTTGGCGGATTAGTCTTAAGCATGGGAGTGGTGTTTAATTTGCATGCGGACTCACCTTTCGTATTAACCTTAATCAATATTGCGCATTATCCTTTTGTGGATTTTTCTGGCATTCATATAACCTCGGTCAGTGTCGTAGAGTTTATTATTTTATCGTGTTTTTTGGCATGGACTGCGAAATGGGCAAGAGAGTTTTCTTATCGATGGTTGTATCGTCATACCAAAGATACCGGAATTCGTAACAGTTTGGCGGTGTTTACACAATACGGAATTATTGCGATTGGTGGGGTTATTGCCTTACATGTTCTGGGTTTTGATTTTAGTGGTTTGTCTATGATTCTGGGAGGGCTTGCTGTCGGGATGGGCTTTGGCTTGCGAGATTTTGCCAGCAATATTGTAGGCGGATTGATGTTGCTCATTGAGCGCCCAGTGCGAGAGGGCGATCTGATTACGCTTGGCGATTATGAAGGACGTGTGGCTCATATTGGAATACGCTCTATGCGGGTGTCTTCTTGGGATAATATGGAAGTATTAATTCCCAATGCAGAGACCTTCAATAAACCGTTCACCAACTGGACTCATCAAGATAGCATTGTGAGAACCGTCGTCCCCTTTAAAGTAAGCAGAGCCGATGATCCTTTAAAAGTGCAAGCATTAATTTTTGAGGTATTAATACATACGCCTGAAGTATTAAAAGATCCCATCCCTCAAGTATTTTTGACTCAAATTGACGAAGTGCTTATCCAATTTGAAGCTCGTTATTTTATTAATGTGGAGTTATACACACGCTTTGAAGTGCGCTCAAATATATTATTTAAGATTATGGAGCTCTTTGAGAAAGAAGGTATTCAAGCGCCAATTCCGCAGATGAAAGTTAATTTGGGGGATGAGCCTTTCGGAGAAGAGTGTACTCATGGATGAGGACTCTTTGCAGAAGCATTGTGATACTTTGGCGGGGATAACGCTTGCAGAGCTGGCTTTACTTGCAGGTTTACCTCTGCCGCTTAATATGACACAAGGCAAGGGATTTTTAGGAATGGCTTTGGAGCGGGTGTTGGGTACTACGGCAGGAAATGCCTCTTTACCGGATTTTCATCACTTAGGAATAGAGTTAAAAACTTTACCTATAGGTACGAATCATAAACCGCTAGAATCCACCTATGTAACCATGGTACCTTTAAAAATAGATCAGGCTTGTCAATGGCGCGCATCTATTTGTTATCATAAATTACAGAAAGTGTTGTTTGTCCCATTTGAAGGCGATCGAGACATCCCTTTTGCGGTGCGACGCTTGGGTGCAGGATTTTTATGGTCTCCTTCAGCAGAAGAAGAAGCTGTTTTAGAAAATGACTGGCGAGAAATAATGGATTATATTATTGCGGGAAGAATAGATGAAATTGATGCGCGAATGGGGTTATACTTGCAGGTGAGGCCAAAAGCCGCGCACGGAAAAGTCTTGACCTGGACGTGGAATGAGCAGGGAGAGAAGGTACAAACATTGCCAAGAGGGTTTTATTTACGGAGTTGTTTTACTCAAAAAATTTTCTTACAGCAGGAGCATAGGGCATGAAAAAACAAGTAGGGATAATGTTAAGCATGTTAATCTGTAGTCAAGTAGCACTTGCAATAGTGCCAGCGGCCACCGAAAATAATGCCGTAAGTATTGCAAACATGGAAGTGCAAAAACTAAACACACAGATTCAAAAACAATTATCAAGTATGCAAAGGTTGCAACAACAACAAATGAACACAATGAATTCGCAACTAGAAGCTAAAATGCAACAAATGCAAAAACAACTAGAAGCAGAAATTCAGCAGTTACAAACGAGTATAGAGGCTCAAATCAAGGCTATACAAACGAAGTAACGTTTTATTTCGCAGTAGGGAACGACCATATTTGCGGTAGGTCGAGCGAGTGATTACCAACCGAAAGGTTAAGGGAGTGGCGTATGTATAAAAAAATATTATTTGCAAGTGATTTTGATGCGGTAGGGATACGGGCTGCAAAAAAAGCACAAAAAATTGCAGATGAAAATAAAGCAGGGCTTTATTTAGTGCATGTTGTGGAGCCTATTCCAGCGTATGCATATCCAGGTTTTGCAGGCTTTGCAGAAGTAGAGTTGTCTATTCGTGAACAAGCGCAGAAAGAACTTGAAAACTTGGCAAAAATACTTAATGTAGAAGAAAGCCATTGCTTACTTGAGTTTGGTTCTGTTAAAAATGAAATTTTGCGTGTTGCTCAAGAGTTAGAAATTGATTTAATTGTGACGGGTAGTCACGGTAAGCATGGGCTTGCTTTGCTGCTGGGTTCGACTGCCAGTGCTATTTTGCATGGGGCACGATGCGATGTTTTAGTGGTGCATCCGGGGGATGAAATAGTTTAATAGCATGAAGTGTTTTAAAAAATTAAAAAATATTTCGCAGCCTTCAGCAGTGGCTTTGGGTAATTTTGATGGGGTGCATAATGGCCATCAAGCCCTGTTGAAGCATTTGTTGGCTGAGGCAAAACGGCGCCGATTAGAACCGGTAGTGGTAGTGTTTGAGCCGCAGCCTAGTGAGTATTTTAGTGCGCATAAATCGGCAAATAAAGCCATTCAATTATCGCCACGCTTATATACCTTGCGCCAAAAGTATCACTATATACAAGAACTAGGGGAATTTTCTTTTTATTGTATTTCCTTTAATGAAAAAATAGCATCACTAGAACCTGAAGTTTTTGCACGGCAATTTATTTTCGAAAGCTTGCAGGCCAAATATGTTTTAGTCGGAAACGATTTTCGTTTTGGTGTCCACCGTTCTGGAGATGTAGCTTTATTGCAGCGTATGGCGCTTGAGCAACATGCAGAAGTACATACTTTTGCAGAGTGTAATATCGATAAAAAACGAGTCAGCTCCACAGCGATTCGAGAATGTTTGCAGCGAGGCGATCTAGATTACGCTACAAAACTACTAGGTCGACCCTTTGGGTTTATTGGTCGGGTTGGCCGAGGACGCGGCCTGGCTCGAGAATGGGCTGTCCCTACGGCAAATATAGTTTTGCTCCGCAAGGTGCTCCCTATCCAAGGGGTTTTTTTAGTGCGCGTACGGCATTGTAAAACCCAGGAATGGTTTTGGGGGGTGGCCAACATTGGTTGTCGGCCGACGCTTACGGTGAGTAAGCCACTGTTAGAAGTGCATTTATTTGATGTTGAACGTCAATTGTATGGAGAATTTTTAGAAGTATTTTTGTGCGAAAAAATTCGAGACGAGCAACGCTTCGGCTCGATTGATCAATTAGTGCAGCAAATTCATAAAGATATTTCTGTGGCGCACGCTAAAATTTCTGATTCCTTATTATCATTATAGAGTGATTGTTATGAGTAGTTATAAAAGCACGGTCCATCTTCCAACCACTGATTTCCCAATGAAAGCTGGGTTGGCACAAAAAGAGCCACAGCAATGTGCGATGTGGGAAGCGCAAGATATCTATAGAAAAATACGCGATGAAAAAAAAGGACGCACCCGTTTCGTTTTGAATGATGGTCCTCCTTATGCGAATGGACATTTACATTGTGGTCATGCGCTCAATAAAATTTTAAAAGATATGGTTGTTAAATCAAAAACCATGAGCGGTTATGATGCGCCTTTTGTTCCTGGTTGGGATTGTCATGGTTTACCTATTGAACTACATGTCGAGAAAAAGCTAGGAAAAGTGAGCAAAGAACTTAGCCCTAAAGATTTTCGCGCGGCTTGTCGCGCTTATGCCGAATCTCAGATTAAAATCCAACTCCAAGAATTTCAGCGATTAGGGGTGTTTGGTGAATGGAATAATCCTTATAAAACCATGGATTTCTCTTATGAAGCTGATGTTGTACGCGCTTTAGCTAAAATCATCAAAAATGGTTATGTATATCGTGGCGAAAAGCCAGTACATTGGTGTATTGCTTGCGGTTCTGCATTAGCAGAGGCCGAAGTCGAGTATGAAGATAAAGTCTCGTCTTCCATTGATGTGGCGTTTGAGGTAGTTGATTCTAGTGCTTTTTTGCAGCATACGGGAATAAAAGAGAATAAGTCGGCTAAACCAGTAATCGTTCCCATTTGGACTACCACTCCTTGGACCTTACCTGCAAACGAAGCAGTTTGTTTGCATCCTGAGTTTATGTACGGATTGGTAGAAACAGAGAAAGCCTATTATCTGATATTAATGGATCTGATGGATTCTGTCTTACAACGCTACGATATTCAAGAGCATCAATTATTAGGCACTTTTTCAGGTACTCATTTTGAGCATATATTAGTTCGCCATCCGCTCTACGCTGAGCGACAAGTTCCCATTGTGTTGGGCATGCATGTGAGTACTGACGCCGGAACTGGTGCTGTGCATACGGCACCTGCGCACGGGGTAGAAGACTACATGGTAGGCTTGGCGTATAAACTACCTTTTTATAATCCAGTGAATACAAAAGGGTGTTATAAAGCCGATGTTCCTGTTTTTGCGGGTGTTTCGGTGTTAAAAGCGAATGAGTTGGTGCTTGCACATTTGCAAGAGCGAAATACCCTGTTATATGCGACTAGCTTACAGCATAGCTACCCACATTGTTGGCGGCACAAAACCCCCATGATTTTTTTGGCGACCTCCCAATGGTTTATTGCGATGGACCGTTCTTCTAACGGACAAGCGCTATTGCGTTCGCAGATATTAGATAATTTAGATAAGGTTAATTTTATCCCAGATTGGGGTAAGCCGCGGATGATGGGCATGATTGAAGGGCGCCCAGACTGGTGTGTGTCAAGGCAACGGATGTGGGGAACGCCTATTCCTTTGTTTATTCATAAAGAAACCCAAGAGTTACATCCAGATACTTTGGCGTTGTTAGATAAGGTCGCAGATGCCATCGAAGAAAAAGGGGTAGAAGCTTGGTTTGATCTGGATGTTTCTGCGTTTTTAGGGGCAGATGCTGATTCTTATATGCAAGTGAAAGATACCCTAGATGTATGGTTTGATGCAGGAATATCGCATTATGCTGTGTTGCAAGCCCGTGCAGATTTGGCATATCCGGCGGATTTATATTTAGAAGGCAGTGATCAATATCGTGGTTGGTTTAACTCTTCAGTGAGTACCGCAGTTGCAATGAATGGTACTGCTCCGTATAAAGCGGTGTTGACCCATGGCTATACGGTCGATTC
>JAUYSE010000205.1 GCA_030696465.1 Legionellaceae bacterium | reverse complement strand
TCCCAGATGCGGTGTACATAAATCCACCTGAATCGATTGAAATAGGAAGTAAATCTGGACAGTCGGAGGTGTGTATGGCAGGATAAGCGAGTTAGCTAATTCACTACAGAATTTGTCTCATTTCCCCTGGCACGCTCCGATGGGACAGCAAAATATTTATTTTAGGCTGTTGTTGTAGATGTGTTGCGTTGATTCAATGGAATTTTAGCAATACTTTCCGTCAGTTTTTTTCGTAAAGCTAATGCCTCTTTTTTACTTTTATCCTCTTCTAATATCATAATAATTGATATTTTTAAGAGCTCAAACATCGCAAGGCATTCTTTTTCTTCGAGTTCATGCATTCCCTTGCTTAATATTGAATAAATTTTTCGATTGCTTACAAGAAAGTCCGGAAGATGAGAGTTTAAAAACGCAATTTTTTCATCCATATGTTTGGCATTAAAGCTACTTTCATCCCATGAATTTTCATTCTTTAGCTCATTGAATCTGGAGCGAATTAAACGCTCGAATGTTCGGCGTAAATATACGAACGATCCAATCCCAACACCATTAGCAGCTAAGCCGATGGCTTTATAAAACTCAGCTCCATCTTGAGCAGTCATATATTTTCTATATTTTTTTATTTCATCATTTGCAATATCAGCTAATGATGGCAATTGGCCAACCTTCTGAATTTGCATGTCTGATAGATGAAAGAAAAATACAATTTCATGCTGTTTATTTCGGCTACATGTTATAGCGACAGATCCAAAACCAATGTGTTTTTTAATGTTGTCCCAAGGATCGCCACCAGGAAGGTACTCGGTGTCAGAAAGGTTATATGTCGTTTCTTTATTACAAAACGAGCAGTGGCCGTCAAATGGAGCAAGACTACCTCGTCCATAAATAGAAGAGAGTACTTTTATGTCATCGTGTAATAAATATTTTTTATATAGTGGACTGTTGAGCAAAAACTCTGGTAATGATTGTAGTAAGGGCGGTGTATTTACGAGGCACATTGATAACTATTTCCAGGTTAAATGTTTGGTTTCGTTTTGGCCTGGATCCTTATCTTTATTAGATTGTGAGTGTAGAAAATTTAAAGTTTGGTTTAATCGTCGCTGACGAATCATTTGAAAGAATTTTTCATTTGTTAATGCTTGCTGAGTAGCTACGTACTGGTGTGTGATGATATTAGGCGATGCAACTGCTGCAATCGAAGGTGTGATTATTTTTTGTTTGTTTTTTCGATGTAAGCTGGCGTAATTGGCGGAAGCTTGCATATCACAGTACAAATCTTTTTCCCAAGCGTCGACTGCGGTGTACTGTCTGTCACAGCCCAATACCATAATACGCGCATTTTTTAATGTATCCCCTGGTGCAAGAGCATACGCTTGCATATCTGGAGTGAGTCTACTGAGAACTTCTGGACGATCTGCGAAAAACGCAGGCGTATGAATTGGGGATTGGCTGCCTATGCCATTTTCTATTCTTACAACATGATACGTGCTAGAGACAAAAACAATATTAGGATATCGATTGATTCCTTGTTTCGGCCAGTGGTGATGTAGATAGTAACTTAATCCAATGGCTTGTCCCATCGTATTATCAAGCGGTATTGAATCGACAATGATATGGTCTACTGGGTAAAAATAATCTTTAGAGCCCCCATGAGTGGATATGAATTTATTAAATGAGTGCTGTGAGTGAGTAATCTCTTTTAGCTCATCATTTTGTAATGAAACACCGTTGAAGTAGATGGGGACAATTTTAAATAGACCTTTTTTAAAATTGTTCAATGTTGCTTGTTTTGCAACCATGACTGCATATAAAAACCGTCGTACAGTATCTGTTGCATCATAATGATCTTGGCATCGTTGAACTTTATCTTTTGCCTCTTCATATTGACCATAAAAACCACTTCGACCGCTTAAACAAACGACATAATCAATGTCTTCCAATGGCACATGAAATACTCCCGCTTCTTTCTGAGTACTGATTTGTTCTGCGAGAGCATATCTTCTTTGAAGCGCTAGAGCATCGATTGCAACATCTTCGGGAAGAATGTCGTTCTTTTGCAGCAATTCATCAATCACACGTTCGCTGAGATTTTTGGTGTGGTTTATGCGTGCAGGGGAGGAACGTAATTCTGATGCGCCCTGATTTTTTCTAAAGAATAGCCGCATAATTAATATCCGCTGAGTTGATAGGCAATAACCTCTGTTTCGTCTTCATCTTCCTCATTTGGTGTTGAGGTTAACAAAAGTTGAGGACGGATTTTAGATAAAGAGGATGTTTTAATAAATTCGGTTGTTGCTGTACCAGGTAAATAACGCGGAAAAAATCCATGTCTTGGGTTGGCAAGTATTGAAGTAACAGCAACGATTGGGTCACGTACGTACTTGCCATCTTCTGGTGTATGCATCAAAACAGCCTCAGCTTGAGTACGCATTTCGGCGCTTAACGGTATGCAAAGTGGTTGAATCTCACGATTATGCTCATATGCATCTTTAGCTGTATTATCTCTGGTAATCAAAAAGCTCATGTTTTCATGATGGCATTTTACTTGAAGTGGGCAGAGAAACTCTATTTCCACGCGTGAAGAATCTTTTGCACGTCGCATTGCAATAGCACGAATACCAAATTGTTTATTAATTTCTATTTTGGCTTCACGTAATTGTTCTAATGTGGGTCGATTGAAATGATTATCTTTGGCTAGAAATTCTTCCATCGCTTCATTGAGCGCCACGTACTCAACCAAGTTTCCTTTTGTTTCACTTGGATGAAGTTTGCCTTCTGGTGGCTCTAATAGTCCTGCTGCGACCGAGAAAACAGTAGGTCTTCTTGTTCGCATCATGAAAAATGTGTAGTCATCTTTTTCAGTAATAAATGGGGCGCGTACGCCTGCCGTGCAGAAGGTTTTTCTATAAAAAGGGCTCTCTTCACCAAAGCCACCATTTTCTGGTTCTTTTTGTAGTGTTCTGATAAAAGAATACTTGGCTTTTTTAGCGACAATGTAGAGCGCGTTTGAGTCAGCGTCATGATAGAGCTGCTCAATCAATAATTGATTACCATCATAGCCACCGCTCTTATTGATTTCTGCAATCGTATTATTTATTTTAGCTTGGTCGTGCTCTGAGAAGGCAAAAGTATCAAGTGCTTCGTAATCATCTACTCTTTTTAAAGTTTGTAGATTTTGAACGAATATGAGTTTAGGTGGCAAGTCAAAATGAAAACTAGTTTGAACATCACTGCCTGATTGATTGGATGCATGCGCACTAAATGCACTAATAAGTTCCGTCATTTACATACCTTTCTTGATATCTTTTCTACATTGCTTCTACATGAAAATTTGAGGACTTCGGTGGGAGTTGCTACAACCTACGCTGTATATGGCTCCCCGGGACGGGCTCGAACCGCCGACCTAATGATTAACAGTCGGGGTCTTAGCCATCAACCACAGTGTTCTACAACAAATAACAATAATAAAATCAAACACCTATAAACAAGCCTACAGCTGCTAGTCGTTGTCATTTATTGCCATTACTTGCGGGCTAGTGTCCCATGAGTGTCCCAGAAAATCAATGGATTTTTAGACCTTTAAAACGCGCTTTAGTTTGTTGAGTTGCTCGTTCTTTTTCTCGTCAGAAATTTTGTTAATATTTTGCAGTTTCCATTGGATACCTGGGAGGCGCTCAATACCATCTACAGGTAACAATGACCAATCAGGATCGCCTGACTTCAAGTGCACTAGAAACATACGTTCATTTTCGGTGAAAGAATCCAGCAATAGACGAGGTAACCACGCTCTAATGTCTTTTAATTCCTCATGCGTAACGGACGTAGTGGTCATTCCAGCAAATTCATTTTTAAATGTATTTTCAAATTCTTGTTGTGATGCATCACTGATTCTTGGTTCAAGAAGCTCATGCATCGGTCTTGACCCACTGGCAAGATAAACAATGAACGCCTGTCGGATTTCTTCGGTTAGCCCCTGATTTTCTAACAGAAGCTTTATGTCAAATAGATCGCGGGGGTGATATCTGTCTAAAGCCGCACATATTTTGCCACCGTATAAATCAGCAACGGATAATGATTTGACGCGCATAAATTTTAAAAATTCATCTTGGGCCTTTGCACACAGCTCTTTTTCTTCACAAGGAAATACAGAGCCTCTGAGGACAAAATTAGGCTCAATTTTAATCATGGCATGATTGGTGTAAACCTGAAGTTTGGATATTGCTCCATTTTTCATGAATACTGTTTCGACCGTTAAACCTAAGTCTTCTATCAGTTGCTTCATTTTTAACAATTCAGCTTCAATATTTGGGAGAAAAATGTCTCGGCTTTCAACGGGTAAATATGTGAGGTCAATGTCCACACTTAATCGTGGCATATCGTGGACGAATAAATTGATTGCTGTGCCGCCTTTTAAAGCAAAACAGTTAAATTCATTCAATACAGGTAAGACTTCAAGTAATAGTGCGACCTGATTTTTATAAACTTCTTGAAAACTCAACGTATCACTCCTTTATTTCAGGTAAGGACAGTTTATATTTAGGAAAGTATTTGCCTCCGTTACCTAGTACCCGTTTGCCTGTTCCTAAGTCTATTTTTGTTATATCCAAGCTGGAAAGCCAAGGATGATTAAATTGCTCACTCAAATGCAAAAAAAGCCGCTTTACTTTAATTGAATGACAATCTTCGAGTAATGCTTGAATTACTTTAGGTCTCAATTGGGTTAAGTTTTCTATCAAATGAGTTATTTCACTTAACGATTGATGCTGAGGGTATAAATAAAGTAATTCCAGTGCAGCTCTTTCAGGGCTTGAGATTTTTAAATTTATTCCATTGATAGGGCGTTCTACTAAACCTTGCTCATCAGAAAATAATGATGATTTGTATATCTCAAATTCCGCGTCCCACATATTGGCTAATAGCCATTTCGGTATTTTGGTGGTTGTAGGTGCAAATAACATGATCTGTTGTATGCCTTGCATGGGTACAAAATGTCCCAGCCCCAGTAAATGTAAGGCAGTCTTGCCTCCTACATGTATGGGGACAGCTAACTGCGTTTGCAGTGCATTGATTGCACCAGCCCAAGAAACATGATCACCTGCTTTCTTGTAGGCATTGGTTCCAAGCTTTTCTAATAATCCTGAATGGACATACCACCACGCTAGCTTAGAAGATACGCCTTGCTCTTCAAGCCACACGTTAGTTAGCACCACTCCAGAGGGTGCTGTAACCATAAAATGGTTTAATTTTGATTCATTATTTCTAGTCATACTAGATATAATAGCATAGAAAAAAACTATAGTTTAATTTAGAGTAAAATATTCGAGGATTACTAGAATATTTAAATATAATTTAAACTGAATCATGATATATGATTTAATAGGGTATATTTTATAAGTGGCATACTATGAAAAAGAAAACCCACTCGTGCATTTTTCAATGTAGAGGAGTCGGCCGTGTTGCCCCTAGTGTAACATCAGTAATCGTATTTATGGCAATTAGAAGACTATTTCGATGGAATAAAAATGATTTATTTTAAACCGTTACATGAAGTTGATTTAAAAATTCTTTGTGAGTGGTTCCAAGAGCCAACGATTAATCAATTATATGCACGAGGCCAAAGTTGGTCGCTTAAAGATATTGAAAATAAATATTTACCCAGACTTATCGGGCAAGATAATGTCCCCAGTTTTATTATTCACCTGGATAATAAGGCTATCGGCTTTATTCAATATTATTGTCTATCAGAACATTATCCCGAAGGTATTCAAGAGGAAAGTGCTTTATTTCAAAACTATCATCCAAATCAAATTGCTGGCATTGATCTGTTTATTGCAACCCATGAAAATCGGGCTCGAGGGCTTGGCGTAGTAATTATCAATCAATTCATCAATGAATTTCTGACCCGTTTTCGTTTGGTCGTTGTTGATCCAAATCATGATAATATTCACGCTATTCGATGTTATGAAAAGGCTGGATTTGAGCAATCAAGTTATAGCGAGGATTTGAACTACTGCATCATGCTAAAAAACATAGAAAAGTGATGATTTAATGGATATTAAAATAGCTTATTTAAAAGAACACCCTGAAGTAATTCCTGCTCTTGCAAAAATTTGGTATGAGGTTTTAGGCAACATCTGGATTTCAGATATCTCCATTGAACAAGTTGAGCAAGGGCTTTATGATGATTTAAATGATAACGCTCTCCCGCTTACCTTGGTCGCGTTAGAAGGCACTCAAGTCATTGGCGCCGTATCCTTATATGAGAATGATGAAATAAGGCCGGATTTAACGCCATGGTTAGAATCACTCGGAGCGTGCCAGGGGAAATGAGACAACTTCTGTAGTGAATTAGCTAACTCGCTTATCCTGCCATACACACCTCCGACTGTCCAGATTTACTTCCTATTTCAATCGATTCAGGTGGATTTATGTACACCGCATCTGGGAGGCTTTTTAATTGTGGCTCTTTATGATTGA
>JAUYSE010000131.1 GCA_030696465.1 Legionellaceae bacterium | reverse complement strand
CAAGACCAGAAGGCTGCGTGTATACCGCGAACAAAGAACAGTTCGCAGGCAAAAAAGTATCCTTTAGTGTTCAAAATTTAGATGCGTTTACCCTGCGTCAATGGGGGGTTTCGAATACATAATTTAGATTTAAATGTATATCAGATAATGCCCATTCTTATAGAAGAAATATCTTATATTTTTATGAAAATAAAAAATATAAATGGACTTTTCCCAGCTCTTTGTTTTCTCACTTCAGAGGTAATACTCCAAGAATAATAGATTTATTAAGGTTACCCATTTCTGATTAGATTATTAACCTACCTTCATTTGTTATATTGTGTATTTTCTTATCCCGAGTGTTTTTCAGTAGGTAGGAACATCACATTACTGTGACATTCCCCCATAAAAACCGGACGTGCGACTTTCATCGCATACGGCTTCAATCAAGGAAACAGATGGAGTCTGTTTTTTTCTAAGCCAATCGCAAGGATCAGCCGGTAACACTACAGATATCTTTCACCAGAACGTTTCTTAAAGTAATCATCATATTGGGGATGGTAGGGATTAGCAGCGCCAACTATTTTATTGTGACGAATAATCTTAGTATCTGCTGCATGGCAAAGAGTTAGCAGTTTTGCTTTTTTCCCAGTTTCATTGCTTCTAAAGGCGAAGGTCATATTGCGACGGTTTTCTATTGCTAGGTAATACCGTTGCTTAACCCATCTTAAGTTTTTGTTAGGATGTCGCCTGCATGCCCAGCACCATAATGATCGCCAGATAAAGTGATCCACCTTTGTGAATGTTTCTTTAGCCACTATGTGATGATGATAATTTGCCCAGCCTTGGATTATAGGATTAAGTACACCTATTACTTCCTCTTGTTTGGCAGTACAGAGTTTTGTTATCATCGTTTTAACTTTCAGCTTAAGTGCCTTGACATTGTTCGCTGATGGTTTTATCAATAGTTTTTCGTTGGGTTTCCCCAACCTATATTTCCTTATATTTTGACCAAGAAAATCGAACCCTTGAGTGATATGCGTCACTTTAGTCTTTTGCTCAGAAAGCGTGAGACCTCGTTGTGCTAGAAAATCCTTTATTAGCGGTTTGACTTCGTCTTCAAGAAGAGCTTTTGACTTTCCTGTGATGACAAAATCATCGGCATATCTAACGAAATGCACTTGGTATTTACTGGTACGACTAGTGTGTCCGTCGTGTTTTAATGATCCAAATTTCGTTGCAAGCAACGTTTCTAGGCCATCTAATACCAAGTTTGCCAACGTTGGAGAAATAATACCTCCTTGTGGCGTGCCTTCCTGGGTAGGAAACAAGTGACCTTTATCAATATATCCCGCTTTCAACCAGTGTCGGAGCATTTTCTTATCCAACATCACGTTATTAAGAATCCACTCGTGGCTAATCGTATCAAAACACCCTTTGATATCGCCAAAAGAAATTCTGCTCGTCTCTCGCAATGTTGACCAAGACCAAGTGGGCTGGCTTTCACCATAGAACAATCGTTCCTATCTTTTCCATTACAGAAAAGCATTTGCTTTTTGGCCTATCTTCTGCCCGCTCCTGCATCAGTTTTCCTTGCGGTTAACCTGCCTTACTTAGAATTGCTAAGGCGCAAAATCGGGTTTACCTCGTTCCGTCTACATGACAAAATGGGGTTAGGTTCCGCCTCTTCACCGTGCATGTTGTTTGTCCGTGCAATCCAACCTCAAACCTGGATTGTCCCATGCATGCCATTTTGGCTTTGAGCTTATCAGCTTCTTTAGCTCATCATTGCTTTCGATGTTTATCAGCAGTTCACTTACATTAACCATACCCATTAGCCTAGCCTTATTCCGGATGAAGCTTCCAGATTCGTGCCTTACTTGTCAGTAAATCCACGACGTTTAAATTAATAAACTTCAGTGCGTTGTCATTCGAGCTTCGCACGATATCGTTACCAATGTCGCACGTCGAATTAGGCTACTATGAACGGAATCATAGGTACTCTAATAGTCCCGTAACGAAACCAATAAATGCATTCCGTAGTTTGACTACCCGTACAATCATATAGACGACCTCTCGAGTCGCACCCAAGGGCGCAATATACATTGCCTTGCAATGTTTACTAATTAATCATATAAGTCTTAAAAAATCCCCAAGGGGTATAGTTTTTTTTATTAAAAAAGCGCGATACCAATGTTACTTTTATTCGTAATCAATAGGTCGGGTGTTCGATTCACCTCAACGGCAGTAGTAAAATCAAAAAGTTACCATTAAACCTAAAATATATAAATTTTTTGTGTCGAATATGTGTCGAAGTTTGAATGAATAAATGACATTGAAAACGCATAGTTAATCAAAATAAATGTATTACAATAGGCTTTATCATTTTCAAAAATGAAGTCCTATATGAGTATCACAATTGCCTATCTTAAAAATTATCCCGAAGCAACTCCTGCTCTTGCAAGGATTTGGCATAACGTTTTAGGAAGCATCTGGGTGCCCGACATTCCTATTGAGCGTGTTGAGCAGAGGTTTCACGATCATTTGAACGATGCGTTGTTACCCCTTACGCTTGTTGCCTTTGACGGGAATAAATTAATAGGCGGTGTTTCCTTGCGTGAACATGATGGAATACGACCAGATCTGATGCCTTGGCTTGGTTCTCTTATTGTTGATTCTGCATATCAAAAGAAAGGTATTGGGGGAATGCTAATCGATGCT
>JAUYSE010000064.1 GCA_030696465.1 Legionellaceae bacterium | reverse complement strand
TTAAAATAAAAACCCGTTCCAGGTTTGGACGTATTGTTTTAAACTTAAAATTTCCATCACTACGACAAGGGGCAGATACATCATCTCTTTCAGTCTACAAACTAATAATCAAAAAACCTATGCTATTGCCGGCGATGGCGGTTTACCTTTATGTTCAATTATTAACAAAATGGCATACACAACGTAAACTGGCCCTGGGTGACTTTAAAACTTGGGAGCGTGATGAAAGTAGCCGCCTCCATAATTCTTAAAATTCGGCTGAAACACGTTCTTGTTTGATCGTGATAATATCTAATAAGCATGATGATGAATAAAAAGATAATGTTAGTCTCCTCCTCTGGTGGCCATTGGGTTCAATTAAACCGCCTATTACCTGCCTTTGAAGGCTGCGAGAAAATCTTTGTTACCACTGAATCGAAATATCAGGTAACTGTGGGTGATAATAAGTTTCTTTTGGTTCCTGATGCCAGCCGTTGGAACAAATTACGCGTTATTTACCTGGCTCTTGTAATGTTAAAACATATTCTGATTATAAGACCAGATGTAGTTGTTTCTACCGGTGCCGCACCTGGTTTTTTTGCCCTCTTTTTTGGAAAAAAAGTGGGCGCAAAAACAATCTGGCTAGACAGTATCGCCAATGTTGACGAACTCTCCTTGTCAGGGAGAAAAGTCAGCAAATATGCCGATCTTTGGCTTACTCAATGGGAACACCTCGCATCACCAAGCGGCCCAAAGTATGAGGGGGCGGTTCTGTGATTTTCGTAACTGTCGGGGAACAACTCCCTTTCGACAGATTGATAAGTGCAGTTGATGACTGGGCTTCTGACTCTGGTGAAGAAGTTTTTGCTCAAATTGGTAATAGCCAATTAAAACCCAATATTATTCAATACAAAAAACATCTGGATCCTATTGAGTTTAAACGTGCCTTTCTTGCAGCAGATGTAATAATTGCCCATGCCGGTATGGGAACGATCATTACGGCTTTAGAATTAGGAAAGCCTCTTCTTGTAATGCCACGCCAGGCATGCTTTGGAGAACATCGCAATGATCACCAGCTTGCTACAGCTAAGCGGTTTTTGAAACAAGGGTATATCTCTGTAGCTTTTGACGTACCAGAGCTTATGGAAAAACTTGGGAGTCTATCTGAGAGTACGAATATTAATAGAACTACCCAAGATGTCAGGACTTCAAATAAGCTTATTAAGGTAATTAAGGATTTTATTTTTGATACAGAAATTTGACAATTGAGAAATTTACTCGTTGAACCAAAAAACCTGCATTATTTAATAAATCTTCTTTTTCTTTCAGAAGGTACTTGCTTTCGTGATTCATCTAGTGCATATGCGGCAACAGCAATCGTCAGATAAAGTAGCATGGTAATTTGCCCGAAATAGGCTACGGATAAAAAAGAAACACAATGAGTTATCATCATGACGGTAAATCCCCACCATAACCATTGGTCTTTCTGATCTGGTTGAGAAATTGCATAAGAGCCTAAAACCTTAATAGTTTTAAAACACAAAATCATAAAAAGAAGCATTGTAAAAAAACCACCTCGTACCCCCTCAAGCAGATAGTGATTAGTCACATCAGTAAAATGTGCATATGTCCAAGGCCAATAAGTTTGATGCCACTTAGGGCCTATATCTCCATAGCCAAGCAACCACCAGTTCCAAAATTCTTTGACTGCTGCCTCTGTAAGCAGATAACGGTGATATCCTGTCGAACTTGATTTAATTGCTATACGGACAAAAAGAAAATGCCAAATTGGCATTTTTCTTACAATATGAATAAACGTAGCGGCAAACAGGGTAAACCATGCCAACTTAGAAGAATAGTGTTTCCATTTAAAAAAGATTAAAAAGAAAATAGAAGCTGCAAGGGCAATAATAGGACCACTTGATGATGAGCTATAAACAAAAAAAACACAGCTAACAATACAGATTAATCGAACAATACTTTGTTTATGTTTGTAGCCACCCCACAATATTGGAACTAAAGCAGCGGCAAATGAACCAAACAAAATTGAGTGACTGAAAGTACATGCGGCTCTAATTTCTCCATCTCGAATGGAAATACCATCACGACCTAAAATTGAAAAAAGATTTTGAGCCGTAAAATATTCAAATATTACAAAGGGTAGGAGTGCCAGCACACAATAACAAAAAATTTCTATTATTTTAGAGACATTATCCTTAGACTGAATTGCATGCCTAAGGACAATGTAAATGACTATGCTATCAACAAGTGTTCCGCTTTTATATATAAACGCGCCACTTTTGTCTTGGCTTGCAATAAAATAGATTAGAGTCCCAAGGACATTATAAGAAATAAAAAGTTTATCTATTGAGTTGAAACATAAATTTGGATTTTTTAAATTACTATAAATTCTTAATAAGGCCAACAAACCTATTACTCTCACAGCATAAAAATGCAATCTGCCGATATTTAAAGAAATATCAGCTGGCAAAAAGCACATAGCAACGGCCAACGGCACTATAATGTTTTCTTTTTTCACTGAAAAAATCGTTATACTTAATGAAAAAAGAAGCAGCAGAAAGGCGGGGGTTACTTCACTCAAAATTTTGCTGATCTCCAAAAAATAAAAATAATATCAGGCGCACTCAAAAAATCCTGGGTCAATACAAAAGCAGAAGATAACTCGTCAGAGAAGAGGTGACTGTATGCTATATAGCAAATATATACAAAAGATTTTAATCGAGGTCAGACACTCTATCCTTTTTTTAAGAAATATATATTTAAGAAAAATATATGGAATGACTATCGGAAATGATGTCCGAATTTCATTAAAAGCAAATTTGGATAAACGGAATCCTAAAGGTATAATAATAGGAGATGGCTCATACTTGGCATTTGGAGCAACGATTTTGTGTCATGATATGTCTCGCAATATAAGAAAGCCTGTAACAATAGGAAAGAATTGTTTTATTGGAGCAAACAGTATGATCCTCCCTGGGGTAACAATTGGCA
>JAUYSE010000133.1 GCA_030696465.1 Legionellaceae bacterium | reverse complement strand
TGCTTGGCGAGCAGCGCGAGCCTTAGCAAGACTTAATGCCCGGGATCCATCCATAAGTTCGCACGGAGCCGGATTATGGATAGATCCCGGGCATTAAGAGAAACTAAATCTCGCGCGCTGGTGATGACTTCGTGGCTGCGGCCAGAATAATTTTTTAACATGTTAAAAGCATCTTGGGCGTCGCGTGGTTTTCCTAAAATTTTTTCGTCTAATACCACCTCAGTGTCCGCACACAGGATAGGCATCACAGACTTTTTTATGAGTGAGGTACGCATAGCGCTGTTTTTCGCCTTTGGTCATCGCGCGTTTTAGGCACACTTCATCGAGTAATTTATAATCAGGTGTAGTGACATCTGCAATCTTGAGTGATGCAATTTCTTTAGCACGCAATCCTAATCCAAAAGAGCAATAAAAGTAGCAAAAGTCGCGGTGTCGCAGCAGGGTTTTAAAGTGCAAAAAAGCCATAATAAATTGAAATGTAAGCAAATGTCTTATATGCTTTATGTAAGAATATTACTTACATATTGGAGTATTTATTGGCGCGAACAATTGAGACACATGATTGACGAGGGTGAGGAGAGTGGTGATCCATTTCTCCTTTATCCAAAGGCTATCAATGATCTTGAGTCTATTTATTTATACAGTTCCAGCGAGTTTGGCATTCAACGAACAGAAGATTATTTTTGGCGATTGAAACAAGTTTTCAGCGTCTGTGGATGATCCGTTGATTTCTCGAAAATGTGATTATATTCGTCAGAATTTGCGAGCATTTAATGTGGGTTCTCATATTATTTTCTTTAAAATGACTGGCTATGGCGTTGCCATTATTCGGGTGTTACATCAATCTATGGATTTTTTCAGGCATCTGTAATCCCTCACGCACGCTGTCGTAGCGCGGTGACGAAACAAATATAAGGCGATATTATGACGATTTTTGATGACATTGAGCATTTAGAGCATGAGGCAGCTGGGTTTGGGTTGAAATGGGAAACTAAAGACCAAATCATGGCGCAGATCCGCAATGAATGTGTAGAAATAGAAGAGCATCTTTATTCATCCGAACAAAGGGAGGCTTTGCAGGATGAAATAGGCGATCTTTTGCATGCAGCCTTCTCATTGTGCGTATTTAGCAATTTTGATCCAGAGACAACATTACGTAAAAGTCTGGATAAATTTGAGCATCGATTGAATGCGATGAAAGATATCGCAAAAGAGCAGGGCTTGAACGATTTGAAAGGCAAGTCATTTGATGAATTAATGCAATATTGGGATCAAGCAAAAGTAAGAACCAAGTTACCTCAGCATGGCAAGGTAAGCGGAACTAAAAAAGCGTTAGCCATCTGGGCATCAAAAGTTACTCAAAAAGAGTTAATTCTAAAAAATGTTTGGTGTGGCCGATGTGCGGCTGTGTGTACCATTAAAGATCCTGTTGCGACCATAGTTGATAAGAGCATCGTTTTAAATGGCTGTTGTGGAACATGTGGCGCAAAGGTTGGAAGATATATAGAGGAAAGCTAAGTTTTTTCTCATTGAGCTGCTTGTTAGAGTTGGTTTCAAGAGAGATGGGGATTGATTTCTACGCTCTTTTTCAAGTGATTTGTCAGATTAGGTTCGAACTAATACAGCTTAGTGAACTTTGCTTAGAGTACCTTTTCGTTCCATTGCTTGTCACACCCCAAAAGATCTTAGTCTTCTCATGTTAATTAAGATCTTGAGGGAATATACCAATGTGAGCTAATTTGGCCGCAATAGATTAAAAATAAGATAAATTGCTATTATCTTGATTTTGACAAATATTCGCAGGTGCTCTAAGGTTAATATTATATGACTATATTTTAGATGAGGCTGCTATGAATCAAAATAGATTTTTCGACTTTTCTACGATTGAGATGAAAAAATTTGATGATAAGTTGTATCTACATCGTATAGTAGGTCAAGAATTAGCTGTAGTGTACGCAAGATTTGAAAAAGGTGCTACGCACACAAATATTCAACACTCAAATGAAGAGTTTTTTTATGTATTGAGTGGTCATATCGATGTTGATATTGGCGAGGAAAATTACACATTATTATCTGAGAATGGAGTGCTGATTCCTGGAAATGAGTTTCACAGCATGTATGCTCAGGAAGATTCTATAGCATTAATATCGTTTGCCCCTCCTATTTCTGAAGAAGAAGCGAGTGAAATTAAAAATAAAATGCACCATAAAGGTTCACGCAACATGTAGCCTGTTTATTAAGATATTTTATTGATGGTCAAACCCTTTTTTGCTGTAAAATTTTATTGATTCGTCCTTTTTTTTTGATATTCGCTATAGAATTTCCCAATACCCACCCTTATCAGGGCCAATGCGTCGCAGTTTCTGCTGTTCTTTAAGGGGGGTAGCCGCTAATCTCAGAAATTTCCGGACAATTATTAATCAATTTTGTTTGGATCAATTCTTTATACTGTTTGTAATGAGCCGCGTTTTTGAACGAGGATAATCCCAAGTGCAGTGATAAAAATACCAACGAGGCCAAGCATGTCGATAGCTTCGTTATAAATAAAGAATGCAATAATAGCTGTTGAGACAGGTACTAAATAAAATAAGCTAGCCACTTGCGCTACTTCACCGTGTCTTAACAACAAATAAAGAACGCTCAGTGCACCGATAGAGACGACTACAGACATCCAAACGAGCGCGAATATAAACTGATTTGTCCACGATACATGCATAGATTCAAACAGAAAAGCCCCCACAGAAACGGCAATACCAGCGGTCAGTGATTGGATCATCCCTCCGCTAAATATATTCATATGTGAACAAAAGCGCTTTTGATAAAGATTACCAGCCGTTAAACCGAAAAGTCCTAGAAAACTCATTGCTAAACCAATTATGTGGGTATGACTAAAAGTTAATTTATGACTAACCACGAGCAAAACTCCAAGTAAGCCCAGTAATAAACCAAACCATTGGGGCAAGCGGATTTTTGTTCCTAAAATGGGCGCCGAACCCAGAGCAACCAAAATCGGTTGTAATGCAATGATTAACGCAGAGGTAGCGGGTGAAATTCCTAAATTAATAGCCTCAAATACGCCCACAGAGAATACACCTTGCATCAATAGTCCAGCTATCATGATGTGTCCAATTTCCTGTAGTCCTCGTGGCCATGGGGCACGCAAGAAAAGGGTAATGAGATAAAGTAGGGCTGTAGTACAGATAAAGCGTAATAATAAAAATGTTAGAGGCCCAGCATAGGGAAGGCCTAATTTTGCGCCAACAAATCCGGAACCATACAGAATTACAAAAATAATCGGCATGAAAAAATGCCAATAAGCTGATTTTTTTTCTATCTCCATATGCTGAACACCAAACTATAATATCTGTTAGCCTGTTTTAAAACGCTCATTCGTCATAGTCTCCGTGTAGATATATTTAATGTTATTAAAAGCCCTCTGGACTTTTCCACGTGTAAATATTTTTACTCAGTTATAATTGGTCCAAACCCAGTCTCAGGATCAACATCTCTTTCCAAGGGTTTTGAAAATGGAACAATGGTAATTTCAGCTGTAACGCCAACGAGAGTGTCTTTAATATGGCCAGCAAGACCTTCAAATTTCTCGTTACCTAAAACAGCATGCAAATGGGTGTAATATTCATTACCTCTACGAGCGATATTGCCATTTAAAGAGATGAGTTCATAGATGCCATTAAATTGAGTGAAATGTGGTTTTTCATGCGGATCATTGCTGTAATGAGCTAATATGGGATCGGACAATTGACCAAGTCCATGGATAGCCGCTCCTGTTAAATTTGCATCGGTTGCACATTTATTAATACCTTCATGTAAATTATCACCGTTTTTCAAAATTAAAATAAATGGCTCCATGCTATTCACCATTTTGCTGCAAGAGTCTTTATCAACAGCTGCATAATTTGCTGCCATTGCATTCATTGTTAATCCTGTTGCCAATACGATGATCATCGATTTTATACGTCGTTTTACTTTCATAATTTTTCCCTCAGATAAGATGAGCAAATACAAATAAATTTGATTATTTTCAACTCAATAAGCTTATCATTGTTTTGCTAGTGAAACAATGGTAGTATAATTAACAATTCGTTTCCGTATGAGAACAATAGTGGAAAAACATTATTCCCAGTTGGTTATTTTTTATTACGTTGCTGATTTCATGAGTTTTACCAAAGCCGCAAATCATTTAAATTGTTCAAAGGCTCATGTAAGTAAACAAGTAACTGACTTAGAACGACTTGTTGGTTCAGCCTTACTCCACCGCAATACTCGATCGATTAAACTTACTTTTGCTGGAGAAGCTTTATTTAAACATGCCGAGTCAATAGTCCATGAATTACAATTTGTCGAAAATACAGTGAGTTCATTGCAAAACAAGGCGCAGGGAACTTTACGAATTACGTCGCCTAAAGGTTATGCTGACTATTTACTTGCACCAAATTTATCTCAGTTTCTCGAAAAATATCCAGATATATCCCTTGAAATGAAGCACTGCGGGGATCTTCTCGATTTAGTAAAAGAAAAAATAGATGTAGCAATCCGAATAACCCATGAACCTCCTTTAGATAAAGTAGCCAAACAGCTTGGTTCTGATCGTATGGTCATTTGTGCCTCAAAGAAATATTTGGAAAAATATGGCCAACCTAAAACACCGCAACAACTATGCGAGCACCACTGTTTGGTTTACTCATCCGAAAGGAGCATTGACCATTGGCCCTTTTACGATGAGGATGAGCTGATAACTATTGCTGTTAAATCAAGGATTTTTTCTAACAGCGTACCAGTACTTTTAGAGGCGGTGTTAAATGGGCAAGGGATTGCTCGACTACCCCAATTTGTCGTCAATGAAGA
Organism: Legionellaceae bacterium; assembly: GCA_030696465.1. GTDB lineage: Bacteria > Pseudomonadota > Gammaproteobacteria > Legionellales > Legionellaceae > JAUYSE01. Next base: position 15,564 of record JAUYSE010000133.1, on the reverse strand, counting down.
CATTAAAAGTGATAAATTATATGCCTTGTTATCTGATTTTTATCCATCAGACACGCCCATCTATGCCATTTTTACACAAAGTCGTATAATTCCACCGAAGATACACGCATTTATTCAATTTCTAGAAGAGATTCATTCAGGAGGAATGGTTATCTAAAAGCTAGCCATTCCAGAACTCCTTAAACCGTATCACCGCGATTTCAGTATATCGCACCGTATGTTGAATATTGGCTTTGTTTCTTAACCCATTAATTGAACAGGTTGAGACTTTCAAATCGGGGTCCTGTTATCATGGTTGTCATTGAAATTTTAGTCAAGTGATGCAGTTATGCCCAATAAGTATCCAGAGAAGAAAGGTTGGGATGTTCCCAAGCAAAAGTATAAGTTGACCAACTGGTCAGAATATACCGAATCTTTACGTCAACGCGGCAATATTACTGTTTGGCTATCTGATGAGGCTATATCTCAGTGGTACGAGACAGACCGAGTTTATGATGGGACTGGGCGTTCAGTGTTACCAAAAAACCTTTGGTGATACGATGCATGCGCGTGAATTTTCTCGTCAGCAGCAAGAGGCAATGATCGCCAGTGGTGAGCTCAATAAAATGACATCATTGGGAATGCCTAAAAGCCGTCGATCCGCCTGAGTTTCGTGAAAGAAGACTCTGCGAGGGGTTAAGAAACAAAGCCGCTGCAACCCCTTTTTAAAAAATCTATGAGTGCTTTAATATCATCGGATCGCCATTCCACGCCCAACAAAGTTCTGCGCCATAAAATATCTTCTGGGGTACGTGCCCATTCATGCTCCCACAGATATTCCACTTCTTTTTGGTAGAGGCCATGCCCAAAATCTTGACCAAGATCATCCAACGTATGGCAATTTTCGAGTAATGTCGCAATATTGCTTCCATAAGTCGTAATATATCGATGTAACAAAACGACTGGAAGGAACGCAAATTTTTCTTTTAAAGTCTGTATGTCTGCAAAATTTTCCGAGCCCGGGAGGACCCTATGCGCAGTAGAGCAAGGCACTAAAGTAGGGAATATTTTTCGGAGAGGATCAAGAACCTCTTGAGCCAACAGGCGATGTGTTGTTAATTTTCCGCCATAAATAGAAATCAGCGGAGCAGGGTGCTTTGAGCGATGAATGGTATGCGAACGATCTAAGGTATGCGCATCTAAGGTATTACTTTGGATTAAGCCACGAATGCCACACCAAGTTTGTAATATTCCTGAACTGTCTATGGGTTTCTGCATATATTGTGAAGCCATGCGACATAAGTAATCCACTTCTTCATCAAGGACAGTGGGGTATTCAGGCATAGAGGCCAAAGGCGTCTCTGTGGTTCCAATTAAAGTATATCCTTGATAAGGAAGTACAAAAATAATTCGACGATCAGGACAGGTAAACATATAACCTTGAGATTGCTCATATAAAGCATCTAGCAAAATATGCGTTCCCTGCACGTAAGCCATGGGGTAAGGGGAGGGGACTCCTAATATATCGTGTACTGTATTGACCCAAGGCCCTGCCGCATTGATTAACACTTTGGTTTGAATCGTATAAGCGTCTGCTCTACTCGGTTGAATTTCAACATTCCAATGCGTTTTATGGGCTTGTGCACGAAATACTTCTGCTTGAGGAACAATATGCGCGCCGGCACGTTTTGCTTGCTGTGCGTTGGCAATCGTTAAGCGCGCATCATTGGTTTGCGCATCGTATAATAAAAAACCCTCATTCATATTGAGATCTAAAGGAGAAAAATACTCTGGAAATACTTCGCGATTAACTTGCTGACTCTTGGGTAAATGATTATATCTACTTAAGTGATCATATAAGAAAAGCCCACAACGCATTGTCCAGTCGGGCATGGTCACTTCTAAAGATTTTGTAAATACTAAAGGAATAGGATGCACTATGTGTGGTGCATTGTTTAATAAGCGCTGGCGTTCTCGTATAGCCTTACGTACCCAAGCAAAGTGCCACTGTGATAAATAGCGCAGCCCGCCATGAATCAGCTTGGTGCTATTCGATGAAGTACCTCCTGCAATATCATTTTTTTCAAATAATATCACTTTTAAGCCGCGCAAAGCCGCATCAGCCGCTATAGCGCATCCATTAATACCACCGCCAATAATTGCGATATCAAACATACCATCATGCATAGAGGAACTTAGGGTTATTGATATGAATAAGATACAGTGTAGGGTAAAATATACGGGGCGCCAAGTATGTTCAGAGTTTTCATCCCATTATTTTATAGCAGACAATGCGTTCCTAGCGGATTATGGTTTTTTTTAAGAATATCCGCGAAATTGTCTCCATGGAATCAATTTTTACCACTTCTCTTTGGTTGCAAGTTCTCACTTTCTAAAAGCGTAAACCATTATCACTGACCTGGCTTTTCTGTAAGACATACGTCATGATGAAGTGATTTACTTTTTAAACCACATTATTTTATGGGTAATTTTTAACATCTCGTTGTATTAATAAGTAATTCTGGTACCGTTTCTAAGCAATATCGAAACTACTCGTTAGTTATAGACTCTCTCGGTTTTCCAAAAGAAGTCATATAAGACAGGCAATAATATTAAGGTCAGGGCTGTTGAAGAAATAAGCCCGCCAAGAACAACCGTAGCGAGTGGTCGTTGAATTTCAGCACCAATTCCTCTTGAGAGAAGCAGAGGAATGAGTCCCAAAGCGGTAATGAAAGCAGTCATCAATACAGGCCGTACTCTGGATAAAGCACCTTTCATAACCGCTTCACGTGTTGGCATTTTCTGCTCTTGATTTTGATTGATAGCATTAATAAGCACGACACCATTCAACACTGCGATTCCAAATAAGGCGATAAATCCTACCGAACTTGGAACAGAAATGTATTGTCCAGACAAGAATAAAGCAAAAACACCACCAATTAAAGCTAATGGAACATTCAACATCACAAGTAGTGCTCTGGAAAACGAGCCGAAAGCAAAATACAACAATAAAAAAATTAGAATCAATGAAATCGGAACAACGATCATCAACCTTGCTTGCGCACGCTGTTGGTTTTCAAACACTCCTCCATAAACAACGTTGTATCCAGGTGGTAATTTTATTTCTTGTTCAATCCGTTGCCTAATTTCAGCCACGACACTCCCTAAATCGCGATCTTCAATATTGGCCTGAACAACAACTCGCCGCTGTACATTGTCTCGACGAATTTGAGGTGGTGCTGAGACTACTTCAACATTCGCTACATTTTTCAGTTGAACCCAGGCTCCATGAGGAGATAATAAGGTCAAGTTTTCAATCGCCTCAATACTATTGCGGTACTGTTTTGCCAACCGAACATAAATATCATAGCGTTCATTCCCATTGATAACCTGTCCAGCCTTCTTTCCACCAATGCCATCTGAAATGGATGACATCACTTGCCCAACACTTATACCATAACGCATTAAAGCCTCTCTATCAGGCGTAATCAAAAGTTGCGTTTCCCCCACAATTTGCTCAATTGCAACATCTCTGGTACCAGGAACGTGTCGCATGAGCTGCTCAATTTCTTTGCCTTTTTCTGCGAGTATTGCTAAATCAGGACCAAAGAGCTTGATCGCTAATTGCGCTCGAACACCAGAGACGAGATCATCAATTCGTGTGGCGATAGGCTGCGAAAACGTAAATAATAACCCTGGATAAATCGACATTTTTTCTTTCATTAAAATTTGTAAGTGTGTTCTATTTTTTGCGGATGTCCATAAATGTATAGGCTTTAGCCCAACATAAATTTCAATATTCGAAACGGGATCCGCATCAAAACCAAGCTCGGGCCGTCCAATACGACCGGAGGCATAAATCACCTCAGGAAAGGAAGCCAACTTCAATTCCAATTTTTTAGAAATATCGATTGCTGTAGTGAGATTGACGGAAGGGGCTAATGTAACGCGAATATTTAAAGTCCCTTCTTCCAATTCAGGAACAAACTCAGTTCCCAAAAAGGGTATAATCAATAATGAAGAAAGAAGTAGTAGTACCGCACTAATTACCACAAAACGACCATGTATCAAAGCCTTCTCTAATAGTGACCGATACGCGCACACAATGTAAGGCATAATGTAATTTTTTCGTTCAATGAAAGGCCGTTGGAAGCAATAAGTTGCAAGAGCGGGCATCACAACGAGTGCCACGCAAAGTGAAGCAAGCATGCCAAGGATAATACTAATAGCCAAGGGATGAAATAACTTTCCCTCAATGCTTTGTAAACTAAAAATCGGTAAAAAAACTACAATAATGATTATAACAGCAAAAAAAACGGGGCGCGCAACTTCAGAGACAGCAGTTTGAATCGTCTGTTGGATTGTCTGGATTTGAGTTGTGCGTGGAAGCTTGGTCATTGCTTCCTTTTGTTGCGACAAACATCTAAAGATATTTTCCATCATTACGACAGAACCATCGACCATCATACCAATTGCAATAGTAAGTCCTCCCAAGGACATCTGATTTGCAGACAAGCCCCAATAAGCCATCACCATTAATGCTAGACAGATTGAAAATGGAATGGAAATAAGAACCAAGAATGTAGCACGCAGATTCATTAAAAATAAGAATAGTATTACTAAAATTAGAAAAAATGCCTCCACTAATGCTTTTACTACGGTTTTAAGTGCCTCACTAATTAAATGCGACTGCTCGTAGACCGGAATAAGGAAAACACCTTTCGGCAATGTCTTTTGAATGAGAGGAAGTACTTTATAGATGCCATCAATAGTCTTTTTGGTATTTGCGCCAATTCGCTTTAATACAATTCCCGCTACAACTTCATTCATTGGTACCACAGTACCATTCGCATCACGCTTCGTCATTGTAACTGCTCCCTGACGTATTTCACTGCCATAGGAGACCTGTGCAACATCTTTCACTCGGACAACCACGCCATCTTTATCTTTAAGCGCAATGTTTGCGATGTCTTCTAAACCTTTTGCTTCACTTCTAACCCAGCCAGAGCCACGAATAACAAATTGTTCTTCGCCTTTATTCAAGTACCATCCTCCAGCATTCCTATTATTTTCCTCAATGATTTTAATAATATGATCCATCGTTAGGTGATAGGCAAGTAATTTTGCAGGATCGATATTGACTTGGAACTGTCGCACATGTCCGCCAAAAGAGAGAATTTGCGTAACTCCATCAACTGGGGCCAGCAATAGCTTCACCACCCAATCGTTGAAACTGCGAAGTGCCATATTGTCATATTTTTGTGGATTATTTGTTGTTAAAATATACTGAAATACTTGCCCTAAGCTTGATGTATTGGGTCCAATTTCAGGAACCCCAACGCCAAGAGAAATTTTAGTTCTTGCATACTGTAGGCGCTCAAACACTTGCTGGCGTGCAAAATAAATATCAACGTCATCCTTGAATACAATAGTCACAACCGATAAACCTACTTTTGAGATAGAACGTACTTCTCGCACATCAGGAAGTGCATACATTACCGCTTCAATAGGATAAGTAATCAACTGCTCAACTTCTGATGCAGCAAGACCTCTAGATTCTGTATTCACGACCACCTGAACATTTGTAACATCAGGAAAGGCATCTAAATTAAGCGAAGGTAGAATAAAAAAACTTGCAATAATAGCTGCAAGAAGCGTCAGAGCAACGAGTCCCCGATTACGAACTGCAAGTCTAATTACTGCATTAAGCATACGTTCTCCACTAGGATTGTGGTTCAAATTTTTGTTTATTCAGTTCCGAATAAACAAAAAAAGCGCCCTTGGTGACTACTCGCAATTGCGGAGCCAAACCTTCCACCAACATTTTATCCCCGATGTTTTTTACGACATTTACTTCAACTTGCTCAAAATACATGGGGGACTTCTCAACATACACCACCCAGCGTCCTTCTGATGTTTTAATAACGGCTTCCAGAGGGAGGGCAATTGCATTTTTAATGGTTTCCAGCACAAGATCAACCTGAACAAATTGTCCAGGTTGTAATGAATGCTCAGGATTTTTAACTTGTAATCGAATGACACGCGTCCTTGTAACTGGATCTAATCGGGGATGTAGTTGAATGACGGTTCCTTTCAGGCGCTTATTTTCACCCGATGAAATCCAACCTATATCACCCACTTTCACTGAGTGAGCAAGATTAGGAGGTAATTTAGCATCTACCCAAACCATCTGTTCATTGACAATCTGTAGAAGAATTTGCCCAGGTGAAATGAGTTCACCATCGATAAAATTTAGTCCTGAAATTATGCCGCTTTGTGCAGCATATAACTTAAACTCACCCTTTGTATTGTCTGTAGTCTGCTCATTTAAAAGGGCTTGAATATCCGTGTTTGTCATCCCATACGAGAGCGCAATCGAATTTGCTTGCCTAAAACCAACCTCGGCTTCGGTAAACCGTTTTGCAGAAACCGCATCTCGCCCGAGTGACTCTACTCGCTTTAATTCCTTATTCGCCAAGATAAGCGCCGCTTGAATTTTGGCAATATCAACGCTTGAAAGAGATGCCAATAATGCGCTCTTTTGAACTACGTCACCTTCATTTACATACCGCTTAAGTACTTCGGCCGGTACGCGAGTAGTCACTTTGGTGGATGCATTTGCATTTGACACCACTTCGCCTGGAGCTTTTACCAGTTTTTCAATCGTATGCGGCAGAATTTCTGTAACGTGCACGCCAGCAGCTTTAATCGAACCCGCACTTAATGTTACAAAATGCGGTGAAGGCGTGGTTGCAAAAGCAATATTTTGAAAAAACAATAACCAACCGATTAGAAAAATTGTCTTTCGTATCATGCGACCCTCGCAAGCCAAGGTAAAAGCTGTCCAGAAAAATGAAGCCACTCAATCCATGCATGCCATTCCTGCCCTTCTAGCTCAACTCCGGCTATTTGGCTATCAACACGGGTTTTAAGTTGCAAAATATAATCCATCGTTGTTATCTCTCCTACACTCCATAGACGCTCGATTAACACCATACCTTTTGTTAATGGTTGATTCGATACATGGTACCAATTCTGCATTTCCTCATAAAGAATCTGATAACGCTCGGCAGATGTTTTAATATTCGCCCTAATTTGATACAGGGCCTGAACATACTTCTTATCTGCACGCATTGCATCAAATTTTGCAGCCCGAGACTCTGCCTCATAGTTATTGCGGACATACATCGGAACATTGAGCGTCAAGTTGATAAGGAGCTGTTTATTATCATTTTCTTTTGATGTGCCACCTTGTAGACCAACTGTCGGATCTGGGTTTCGTTGACGCTCTGCCACTTTACTTCTGGCTCGAGCACTCATAAATGAGTCTCGTAAAACCATAATCAAAGGATAATGGTAAGCTAATTGGTTAGTTATTTTTTCATCCGTAACTAAAGGGGATAGTTTCGCAGAAAGGGTTGGCCATTTTTTTAAAGATAACCCTGTTTTTGCACGAAGTGTTTGCAATGTCATGCTTTGACGAACTTCTGCGGTTGCCAATTGAGTAATCGATTGTGATAGGGCTAATAGGGCAAGATCAACATCTACTCGCGGAATATCCCCTTTTTTAAACCGATCTTGGGTGAGTCTTGCGAAATTCTTTAATAAACGCACTCGCTTTTTTTCCAATACAACCAATTTAGTTTGTATCGCATAAGCCGAAAGCGTATCAATTACTTCTGTGGCTAACTTTAATTTCTGTAAGCGTAATTGAGCATTTGCAACAAACATATTTGCTATACCCACTTTATGCCTTGCATTACGCTTATTGCTCCAATCTATCTCTTGGCTGAACCCAATGAATAGCTGATCTTCAATTGCATACTGTGCCTGAGCAACCAAATTTGGATTATAAAGAGGCTTCCCGGAGGCCACTTCGCGCGCCCGTTGCGCGTAAAGATTCGACTCTGCTGCTTGAACTCCAGGGTTTTGACGAAATACTTCATTAATAAAATGCGCAAGTGAAGCACCTTGTTTTACAGGAAGTCGGCTCTCACTAGAATGACTCATCGTAAAAGCAACGTGATTCAACAAGCATAAAAAGATGAATGCTCCTGCTTTTAAAGCTCTCACGCAATACAAACTCAATCCTCCTTTAATTGGGTTTCCCCGCATTCTCTAGCCCAAACTGGCAATGAACCATTTAACTAATAGAGTAATCCCATCCCTCACTTAGGATGCAGATCAAGTTTATTGCTATGTTTTCCTTAATGTAGAAATAAATTTTGGGGTTCCTCTGAAACAAAAATTTACATAATTGGTTGGTTTCACTCTCATTTTGTATGAAAATTTTGGCGCTTTAACCATTTGTAAAGTGTTGAAGATGAACATTCAATCAATTTAGCGATAGCACGCTTATTAATCCCTTTTTTAAATAATTTGTTATTTCATCACGAAAAGCATCTAATTTCAGTAAACCAGATTCTCCCTTAGGGCGACCAAGTTTTGCTCCATCACTTTTTTTCTTGGCGAGAGCCTCTTTAGTTCTGGTTGATATAAATTCACGTTCAATCTGCGCCGCCATTTCCATTATTTCTAGTACTTGTAATGTTGTGCGACCTAACCTGGAAATTTCTGATGCAACAATAACATCACCTTTTTCCGCTTTCTCTAAAATATTGCTAATTTCACGTTCACGTCACAGGGACTTTCCACTAACCGTATCTTCAACAAATGTTAAAGCGCTGATGCCACAACTGTTGCAATAATCCAAAACACCAAGTTTCTGATTTTCAGCATCTTGATGATTAGTAGAAACACGTAAATAGGCAAAATCCGTCATATTTTCTGGCTTATCTTCATAAAACCTAAAATCCAATTTAATTGGACGATATGTGTGTTATTTAAATATAAATTAGCATACTCTTATAGTCCTTATAAAACCATCGTTTTTTGTGGACAGAAACAACTAAAATGTTTTCCGAAACAAAGAAAAATAAACGGATTCGCGTTTTAAAAGACGAAGAATACCAGCAAATTTATGGTCTTCCAACGTTTAGTCGAGAAGAGCAGAAATGGTTTTTTGAATTAACTCAGCAAGATCAGAGAAGGGCTGGGGTAGGGCAATCTGGCCATACTACTCCACTCACCAACTTGCTTATAAAGCAGGGCTTGCAGAAGATCGATTACTCTCTAGTGCATTCTAGTTCATTAGCATAATGCATCACATAGCCTGACTGGCGATGGGTAGTAGGGGGCAGGGAGTAAAGGCATCGTTAATTGACTATCTAGAAAGGCTTATTTCTTTTAAAAAAAATAATAACTCACCTTACGCACCGATGCTCAGAGCTCCTACGTACCGCGGCTTGTCCGCGGTATCCAGCTATTCGGAGACTGATGGTCTTCGTATCCCTGGATCCTGCGGACAAGCCGCAGGACGTAAGCTTCTACTTAAAGCTAAACCGGTGAGTGCGTAACATGAGATAATAAGAAAAAAACCATCGATCCAGATAAAAATCCAACTGCAGGACAAACTTTTAATCTTTAACCGCTCTATTTAGTAACTCACCCCATTAAAACCTTCTAATTAGCCTTAATGCTAATTTTTTTTCGGTGAAGTCGAGGGGGTCGATATTTTTTTAACATCACTTTTTACGATTGACCGCAACCACGCCATAATACGCTCTAAAAACGCGCGGCTATTTGCAAAAATAGGGCGCTCTCCTGCAAAAAAGGCGCGCGTCTCCGCAAATCGTTGCCCACGACCTTCACGTGCGGCTCGAGTATTGGCAAAAAAGGGGCGCGATCCAAAGAGTGTTGCGCGTGTCTGTGCAAAAGGGGTGCTATAAATTTTGTTTTGTCCATCATCTGCAATATCATATTGTTTTTGTGTTTTTGGCTTTTTGGAAATTTTAGGATAATGTTTCCCTATGTTTTTCAAATATCCACTGGCAGTCTGTAAAGTGTTTTGTGTTTGCTGCTTCGTCTGCTGCATATCCGTTTTTAAATCTTTTTGAGGAAAAATACCCACAAACGCATCCAACCATTTTTGCGTAAACGCAGTAAAAATGGGCTCCCAGTCTTCAATGGGTTTATCTTCCAAACTGTCTTCTAAGCCTAAAGTATCTTTTTGGAAACCTTCTAAGACTTCTTCCCATTTTGTCCATTCATCGGCAGTATCTGCATGATTTTTAAACCACAACTCATGCATGCTTTCTTGGAAGCGCGCAATGGTTTCTACAATGGTTCGTTGTTTATCAATCAATTTATGATGCTGTTGCTGACGCTCTTGCAAGGTTTTTTCAAGATTTCTCGTACGAGGTACCGGCGCTAAAACATCTTGTTGATTCAAGATCATTCGATAAGAACCTCTTTCTCCAAATCGTCCACTACGTCCACGAATTTGCAACTCTTCCGCGGCTGTTTCTGGTTCAAATAAACAATACATCGCCAGGGGTCGTTTAGCATTAATATCGACACCGCGACCTAACATCCCGGCCGTACCAATGGTCAAAGTATTCAACTGACCTGCTTGCTGAATGGCTGATTCTACTGCCTTCTTAGAGCTTTTTGCCGTCAAATGTTGAAAAGAATAGTCTTTTAAAAATCCGGATTTTGTGAAAAAAGGATCTTTTTGCAGCGCCACTAATATTTGTTGCGTTTGCACATCATCACGCGTTACTAAGGTAATCGGCTCTCCAAGATTAATATTTGTACGAATGGCTTTTTTAAGATATTCCATTTGTTGTTTAAAATCTTTGGCCAGAATAGGGGGCAAATCTTCTCGTCGCGTCGCCTTTTCACGCGGAACGCGCACACAAAAGAAATTCGATGGATTTGTTTTACTTTCTTTTTTCCCCATCAAGGAGGGGGTGCCACTACAACCAATTATAGTTCCCTCTTGATAGTGATCTACCGTATTAATCGCATAGCTAGAGCGTTTTAAACGCGTTTCTGGCTGTATTAATAAAGCATGCTCTTCTTGCGCCTTTTCAGCCGCTAGTATTTCTCGGGCACAGAGACATTGATGCACGCCATCTCGATAGGTACTTCCTTCGACTACTCGCCCATTTTTGAGTACTTGTATAGGGCTAATGTAATGCGTTGCCCCTTTTTTATCAAAAACAGCGATGGTGTTTTCTGCAATCGTATAATCTACTTCTTTTTTCATCTGAGTGGCTTTCGCTGCAGAATGTAACCAAAGCCCTATTTGTTTAGGATGTTGCTCTTGTAATACCTTAAGGCGCGCCAGATCTTCTATTTCAGGATGCGTAGAATCCAGATATTTTAAAAATAATTTTTCAACATCGATATCGGGGTTTTTGAAAATAGATTCTAAATCTTCTGCCGAAAATTTTTCTGCGATAAACGACATTAAACGTGGATATATCCACACAAAAGGAGCCAATGCAGGGTTTTCAGTGGCATAATTCTTGCTACTGCTGTCTAAATCAATCAGCGCATCCACCTCATCAATCAATAAACACCGATTTTTAGCGTTTTTATCCAAGTAAGCAAATGGTGTACCATCCACTTCACTTTTGTGGCGCAACAAAGAGAGCGTATCATTGGTCGAAAAATTAACCCCCTGAGCACGATAAAAATGTGCAGGGGTATGCAAGGTAACGAGGCTTGAAGGAATTTTGAGCCTAGAAAAAAACGCTTGGTATTGCCGATAATCGCGCTCAGAAAGACTTAAATCGCTGGTCAAGAGATCAACGGTTTTTCCTTGTAGGGCTTGATACGCCGCCAACACTATCATAATCCGTGACTTACCTTCACCCGTATCAATTTGCGAGAGTATTTTTGAAGCAGATTCTTGCTGATGAATAATCGCCCACAAAGCCATAATTTGACTGGTATTGAGCTCTTGGCTAATGGTATTTTTAGGATTTTTAGGATCAATCTGCGGTGTCGTTCGTGCCAAAAGCTCAATAAGCGCGCATAGTCTTTCTTGAGAATCGGTGCCTTTTAATTTATCGTGCAACACCTCTAATGTACTTTTTTGATTGTCGGCTAAAAAATTTTGAAAATTCTCACCAATTTTGTCCGTAAAGATTTTGGCGGCATCTGGCGAAGAAGCGGCATAATACTCAAATAAAGTTTTTTGCGTCAAAAAATGGGCTTTATTAAATTGATATTCTGCAATACGCTTACCAAACGGTTGCAACGAAAAACCGGAATACCATTGTTTGAGCTCCTGTTGACTCGCAGATTTTTTCTGGTTAAGGGTTGGAATATCAGGCAATGGGGGGCTTGAAAGATCTTCAATAATAAACGTCTTCATTTCTTTGAAATTGAGATTACTATGAATACTTTCTAAAAACGAGGCAAGATCGTCTATGGGTTGTTGATTATTAATCAGCTGGCTAATATAGTCTAATAATGGCTGGCGTTGCGTTTCCGCAAACTTATTTATTTTTGCGAGTAATTCTAACAACATACTTGGGCTTTCATGATATTGCGCAAAAAAAGTAAACACCAACTCTGCTGGCAATTTCGGCAACCAATCATACGCCATCAATGTACTTAGATCTTCGCTTGCAATATTTTCAAAAGTATTCAGCACATAATCTTGGGTATTGGGATGATCTTTTGAAAAATTCACCAGATAATCGATAATTTTTACTGAATCACTCTGAGGATTTTGCAACACCAAGGTTGCCAATGTTTCTGCAAAACGATGTTGATGTACATGTGGGGCATCCTTAAACGTTTTTTGTAGTAAGGGCTTAATCTGATCAAGATATATTTTGTAGCGAGACAAAACCAACTTTGGTTTTTTCTCTTTGGCTAAGCGTAAATAACACTGATGAATTTGGTGCAGACCTTCTAAATTTTTCAATGTCCCTAGCGTTTTCAGGAGTTCAACTACTGGGGAAACTTTCAGATCAGCATCTGGCAGCGCGTTCAGTATATGTATCAGTTTGCTAAAGTCTTTTTGATCTAAAGCATTTTGTAGGTTTTGTAATACCTGCAGACTTTCTCTAAAAGACTCCTTACGCGTCAACGGATCCGTCGGAGGAGAATTACGGTAACAAGAGGATAATAATAATATCAGATCGGGTTTTAAAGTATCCGGAAATTCCGCATTTTGAATTGCTGCACGTTCTTTTGTTAATAATCCTGTTTTTTCAGCCAACAGATTACGTAAAACTTTTTTAACCTGCGCCTCCTCAAATTGCTGAGGGAATGCAGTACAAAGTTTCTCTGTTATAGCTTCTATTCCCTGTGGCGAGGCCTGACAAAACGTTTCAATAAAGGCTAACAATTCCCCTGGCTTTAAGTCCTGTGGTGCCTTACAGTGTTCGAATAACGTTAAGAGGGTAAGCAGTTGTTCATTTTTCTCATAGGGTAGGATTTTTGTATAAAATTCATCTGCCGCCTCAGGCGTATAGGCTTTAAATAAGCTAAAATGCCCAATCAACAGAGGCGAGAGTTGCGGGATTTTTTTAAATAAATGATATTGCAGTTTAACATATTGGGATACATCTAGTTTATCCTCCCAAGTATGATTGGGATGAAAGGCCTTTGCGCCCTGATAATAGGCCGAACTATACTTCGCTATTATCTCATTTTGTTCGTCGGATAAATCTCTGAGTGGTTTTAAAGGATCTCCAATAAGCTTCCATGGCTGTTTAAACAGTTCTTTCACAAAATTTTGAATATAATCAGCCGTGCTATAGAGCATAAAGCTGTTAATACGCCCATTGAATCTATCTATGTGTCCAATAAGTATTCTTAACTCTTCTAAACCAAGCTTATTTCCATAACTCAGTAATATATCTATAAAGTTGGTCCAATACAGACTTTCTGCTTGTTCTTCTGGATCTTGCATATGAAAATTACTAGCGGTTGTACTGGTTACCAGCAAGGTTAGCAATGTACTTTTATCATGCAATCCTATTTCAAGATACTTTACAAATAATTCATCCATTTTTTTGAGAATTTTTTTATAGAAAGCGATAGAGCGACGTTTGCTCTGCATAGCTACACAAAGCCAAAAATTGCGATCTTCTTCATCTGAAGTTCCATTGGTGGGTTTATGATTATGTGATTTTAAATACCACTGCATATTCCGATGCTTTTGATCAAATTGATTATCTAAATCAATATACATCTTCTCTGTTTGTATCACTGCAGCATCAAATGAAGTTTGCATTTCGGGTAAAAGAACAAATCCACGCGGCGTGCTACTCCATTGATGATCCGTGATCAAGCGTATTGCGGTTGATCCTGAGTATAAATGCAGATAGGGCAGTGCCTTCCATTGATCATCTTTATCTTTCGCTTGTAATTGTCCATGCGACAACATGGTTTTCCAACGTGCGAGTAATAAAATAGGATGGCAATCCTGTCTGAGCAATTGTTCTTTTTGTGAATCACTCAAGGTATAAAAACTTAAATTTTGACTCTTTAAAAACTCTGAAAAATACAAAAAAGATTTACGTAGTGCTTCTGCAGAACAGTAAGTCTTAGTATCTGATATTTTATTTTTTTCTTGTAAAATATCGTACCAGCTCTGAGCTGGCTCATCTAAGTTGAGGGCTGGGAGATTTTTTCCCATATCCTCTTCAGTCATGGGAATATGTAAAGGTGTCAGCTTATGCTTTTGATAGGGAATAAGATGCGGATTATAATGGATAAGGTTGCGTACCCCCGTTTTAGGATCACTGATACGGGTAAACCCAGCAGGTAAATGTTGAAAATCAATTCCATGCTGAAACAAATGCGGATAAGCCAAAATTTGTTTGGCCGCACTATCGGTTAGAAAACTGGCGATAGGGTTGTTATCCGTCTCATATTGGCTCTTTACTCTATTTCCAAAACAAGCATTCCAGAGATTTTTTGCAGAAGCGAGCGCAGGGTCGATATCTTTGTCACTAGACAATAGCGTTGGATTTTTTTCTATATGTGCTTGCCATTCTGGCAAACCCCACACCTGAAACCCCTCTGCGGGCTGTTGATTATCTACATGAGCTTCTGTTTCTTGTGCAACTTGCACTTGATAAGTGATTTGAGTTTTTGCCGGCATAATGCGCTCACGTTATAAGTTTTATACGTTTCAGTATAGCATATATAGGTGATTTTTTATGAACACAACCCTCGACAACTCACTCTACAAATTTTAAATTTTCACCACTATGTTTTATAATTAGTTAATAAGGCCAAACTTCAAGGAGTTTCCATGCCAAGTTTCCCCACAAACACATCGTGGTGTCAAAGGTTTGGCGGTGGTAAAGGCTTTAGAAGCGCTATTCAATACCATTAAGTCGTTGTTTTCTAAAAATACAAAAGAAAACATCACGCTTACGAGTCAAAAAAGAGGATTTTTTGCCCCTGAGAGTAGTTATCTAGTGGAAGAAATAAAAGATTTATTGAAAAATAATCAGCCCCCAAACTCCTAACATGTAGTGGCTCAAAGTCATGACTGTGATGAAGCGGAGCAGTTTAATAATACAAAATGCTCCGCTTGCTAACGCGCATACTCTTATACATAAGTGTTCACCTTAAGCACCCACAGGTGTCGTCCCGGGATTTAGGGCTGCTTGGCGAGCGCGCGAGCCTTAGCAGGCCCTTAATGCCCGGGATCTATTCATAAATGAGCACTGAGCCACTCATCATAGAGGGATCCCGGACATTAAG